>JAPLCR010000641.1 GCA_026392135.1 Armatimonadota bacterium | reverse complement strand
GATAGAACCCCACTTATCGAAGCCTAAGCCTTCAGTGTTGAGGAACTGGACTCGTTCGCCGATTGACCTGACTCCTTGTCAGACTCTGTATATTGATTTGACGCTTTCGGAATCGGAAATTCTAGCCCAGATGCGCCCCAAAGGGCGATACAACCTCAAACTCGCGCAACGGCATGGAGTAGTTATCACGGAATCGAGTGAAGTAGAGGCTCTCACAAAGTTTTACCCGTTGTTTCAAGAGACAGCGACTCGCAACGGTTTTTTTGGGGAGCCTTACGGTTTTTTCTTAAACCTCTGCACGTCTTTACTACCGAGTGACTTTGCTACGTTTCTTTTTGCGGAGTGGGAAGGGAGACTGCTTGGAACCATTCTCGTTCTGTTCTACGGGCGCAGAGCGACATATCTCTACGGCGGTTCCTCCGACCTTGACCGCCATGTAATGCCCAACTACCTTCTGCACTGGCGAGCGATGCAGATTGCGCGGGAGCGTGGGTGTGTGGAGTACGACCTGTTTGGGTTCGAGCCATTCGGCGTTCCTGACCATCTTTACGCGGGCTTTTCACGGTTCAAAAAGCAGTTTGGCGGAGCCTACGTAGAGACTATTGGGAGTATGGACAACATTTTTTATGACCTTCTGGCGGACAGACTGGTGACGGAGTTTCAACAACATTCGTAGATGGGGAGATGAGTCGTATGAACCTAGGAATCGCATTGGAAGGTATGGGGGAAGACCTCATCCGTATGGGTGCGTGGCTTCTTGTGGCAGGTATCCTTTTTGCTGTCACTTACCGAATTGTAGATATAGTGATACCCGGTAAGCTGAGAGAACAGCTTGCTGAGGGGAACACCGCGTTGGCTGTATTCGCGGGGGCACTTTTCATTTCGGCAGCTATTATCATTGCGGCATTAGTC
Source organism: Armatimonadota bacterium (assembly GCA_026392135.1). Classification (GTDB taxonomy): domain Bacteria; phylum Armatimonadota; class Chthonomonadetes; order Chthonomonadales; family Chthonomonadaceae; genus CAIJLM01. Next base: position 5,110 of record JAPLCR010000641.1, on the reverse strand, counting down.
CATTAGAGACTTACGAAGGAATAAGTGTTCCATTTGAAAACCAGAAGCCCTCACCCCCGTCCCCTCTCCCAATTCTGGGCGAGGGGTGACTAGGGCGGTAAGCGACTCTGATTGCCGCTAGGGTCTCTTTTCCTAGAGGTTTTGGAACAATTTAACTAGAGAGAGTCCCTTAGAGACCCTGTGCCTGAGCGAGTTGACTAAAGAGGCATCCGGTAGCCTCCCGCAACAGGGTTTCGCGTTGCTTCTTGTGATCGGGTAAGTGTGGCTAGAGAACGCGTAAACTTTCCAATCTCTACACTCTTACACTTTGGAGAGGTCTCAATTATGTCTTGCGAAAGGTATATGTAAAACAGTGAAAATTGTACTAAGAACCGCTATTGCTCTTGGGATTTTGGGTATTATGACGTGCCTCCCTTCGCAGACAGTAGCTCAGACACGCCCCTTACCGCGCAATAACGTACAGCCGCGCTACTCGTTTCAAGTTCTATGGTCGGAACTGTTACCGGAGAACACGAAGCTGATAGAGGTTGGGCGTGTTAAGCATACTCAAGAGAACTACCTCGTAATGCTCTCAGACTCACGGATACCAAAAGATAGCCAACGAAGCCTTACTCTTGCCCTTTGGAGCGGCAATCGCTTCATCACGGAAGGCAGTGCTACCTATCTGAAAGGCGGAGCAACCGACGCGCTTCTAGTGGGACAGTTCCGTACTGCTTTACCTAGCGTGAATGGAGCTGTGAAGGTTGGCGTGAAGGAGAGTGTAGTGAAGGGAGGGGCAAAAGAGACTTCCCGCCCCCATAACACACAGATTGTGACTTCTGACAGCATTTTGGAGTGGAATGGGAAGGAGTTGGAGCGTATTGCTCTATCGCCTGTAGGAGTTAAGTTGGGCGTGGTACGCGGGAAGCAGCCGGGCTTAATGGTTGCTGGGGCAGGAGATGTCGCCTCTTCCTACTCGTTTGAGGGCAAGGAGTTGAAAAGTGTTGCTGAGTTTATACCGCCAAGCGAGAACGAAACCTATGCGTTTTATGGGTGCGGAACGCAGACCTATCCCGGTTTTGAGCAGTTGCGTCTAGGTAGCGGAGCGCACTATGTACAGTCTTACTGGAAAAACCTTAACCACTGGATGATTGGATACGTTCAGGGGAAACTTAGCCCACTTCCTGACAACCCGAAAGCGACAACCAGCGATAGCCTCGTACTTCTTATGCCCAAAGTAACTGGAGCCGTGAAGTCGTTTTGGGCAACCTCTCCTACGGATATGGAAGAGGTATGGCGTAGTGATGGCTTTCCGGGTCGTATTTTGGATGTGCGTGTCGGTGACCCCAAAAACGATGGGATTGAGGGGATACTGGTACTTGTGGCTACAAATGAAGAGAAGGAGCGTCGCCTGTACTTTATCCGGAGAGTGGATGCCCTGAATCCGCGCCGTCCGTAACTTAGTCGGTCTACCCTACCCTTCATGCGAAGAGGTAACTTTCCTCTCAAAGGCGTTTCTGTACGATAGTTCGCCTCTCTTATTGCTTCCTTTTGGGTAGGCTTGCCACACTGTTGTCCCCTAACTTTCTCCCGCAAGCGGGACAGAGGGTACAAATACTTTTGAGGTTATTCACGAGGCTGTCTTTTAACTCTTTAGATTAGGATGATATCAGAACACATTGGAAACGCGAAAAACACTGGTAGTGGGCATGGCAGGAGGCTCTGCTTCTGGTAAGACGACGTTTGCGCGTCAGCTAGTTGAATCGTTTGAGGGTAGTGAGCTTGTTGTAGAGCTGTTCAACCTCGATAAGTACTTTTACCGTGGTAAGGAGGGTGGTCCTACATTTATCTCGCCCTCTACAGGTGAACTGATGCCTCATAACAATCACCCAAACTGGCGGACGCGCCGGATGTGCTTATTGTGGAGGGGCTGATGACACTTCATGTTGAGGAGATACGCAGCCGTCTGGATTTGCGCCTCTTTATGGAGTTGGATGCGGATGTTCGCGCAGTGCGGCGAATATGGCGCGATATGAGCGGGGCGCGGGGAAACACTGACCCTAAATTTATTGGAACGTACTATTTGGAGTGCGCCCGTGTGGGGCACGCTCTGTATGTAGAGCCTTCACGGGTTCATGCGGATCTTATTTTGCGTGGTGATGCCGACTTTCAGAGAACGGTTCCGCTGGTAATGGCGGTGATACGAGATCGCGTGACACAGAGGCGAAAGGGATAACTATTGATAGCGGAGATTGCCGATGTTGAGAGCCTTGAAGACCTGTTGAGCGAGCCAACGGAGGGGGTGTGCCGTGCCGTGTCTCAGATGGAGGGTGACGTTCTTGTACTGGGGGCGGCGGGCAAGATGGGTTTGACGCTTTCGCGGATGCTGAAACGTGCTTCAGCGCGCGTTGGTCACCCTATGAGGGTTATTGCAGCCTCTCGCTTCTCGTCTTCGGGTTCTCAAACGTTGCTTGAATCGTGGGGAGTGGATACTCGTTCTGGCGACCTATTGTCGGAGCCTTTTTTAAAATCGCTTCCTGACATGGGCAATGAATACGTATCTTCCGGGTAGAGTGTGTGAGCAGTTTCCGAAGAGCCGTATTGTCGCGTTTTCGACAGGGAACGTCTACCCTTTGAGTCCTGTGCTACATGGTGGGAGTGTGGAGAGTGACCCTGTAGAGCCTGTGGGTGAATACGCGATGAGCTGTTTGGGGCGTGAACGCATATTTGAACATTTCAGCCGAACCCTTGGTACACCTGTGACTGTTCTTCGCCTGAACTACGCGGTTGAACTGCGTTATGGTGTTCTGTGCGACATAGCACAGAAGGTATACCGGGGCGATGCAATTGATTTGACGATGGGGTGCGTGAACGTCCTGTGGCAGGGAACCGCGAATGCTTACGCGATTCAGGCTCTTCTCTACGCAGATTCGCCACCGACAGTTCTGAATTTGGCAGGAGTGGAGACTTTGAGTGTTCGGCGCATTGCCGCCCAGTTTGGGGAGTGGCTTGGTAAGTCTCCTCAGTTTATTGGTGAGGAGTCTCCTCTTGCACTACTTAGTAAACCCCAGTATTGGGTTGAGAAGTATCAACAAAGGCAAATATTAGTGTTGACGAAAGTGAGCGCTTTTCGTAACCGAAAAAGTATACATTTGTTTACTTATTAGCGGCTCCCAATCTCATATACAACCCAACAGGGTGATTTCAACTATTTTGTCTACATCTTTGAACCCAATACTGGGGTTTAGTAACGCCCAACAGGCGCACGCCCTATTTGGTTATCCCTCGGTGCCGCTACACACTATTATGCAGTGGGTGGCGCAATGGATACGACGTGGAAAGCCCACTCTTGGCAAACCGACTCAGTTTGAGGTGCGCGACGGAAGGTTTTAAGCGATGCCTCTCTCTAGCTCCATGCGTGACGCATTGCAGAGTGGGATAGTCATTCCAGCTCTGCCCCTCGCTCTTAACGCGAGCCGCCATTTGGATGAGCGTCGGCAACGCGCACTCTTACGCTACTATGCGGCGGCGGGGGCAGGAGGCATTGCTGTAGGGGTACATACAACTCAGTTTGCGATTCGTGACCCGCACATTGGACTTTTTGAGCCTCTGCTTGCTCTTGCTGAAGAGGAGATGAACCGCGCGGACTGTAAGCGCGACATCCCCTTATTTCGTGTTGCAGGCATTTGCGGTAATACTGTTCAAGCCCTATTTGAGGCAGATTTAGCGCAGGGTTTGGGGTTTCATGCGGGCTTGCTGAGCCTCTCTGCCCTTCGCGGTGCGAGTATTGAGATGCTCTTGGCGCACTGTCATAGAGTGGCAGAAGTTACTTAGGGACTCTCAAAGTTTAAATCGTTCCACTCTTAATTGTGTCGGGGCGGATTTCGACAAACCATTTCCCCAATCCCGGAAGGCGGCGCACCTGGGTTTCTAAAACCTTCATCGCCTTCTGTTTTAAGCGAACGCCTGTTTTATAGGCTTTGGTAATCAACTCAACGGTTGGGCGCCGCCCCTTCCATTGCATCGTACTGGCAAACGCGACGACCGTCGCGACGCTGTCGAGCAGGTCGCCGTTCCAGTGCTGCTCCAATCGGCCCCAGCACCGTTCAATCGGATTGTACTTGCTGTGGTAGGGTGGATAATAAGCCAACTGCAAAGCAATCCCGGTCTCCGCAACGAAGGCGACCAGACGCGCCATAAACTGCGTTCGACGGCTGTGACTTTCCGGTCCATTATCAAGGTTGAGCAAAAGCGTCGTCACTTTCGGAAAGCGTTCTTTGTTCGCCAACCACCATTGGCAGAGAATGTCTACCAGACAATCGCTGGTCACTTTAGAAGTCACCGCATAGAGGGCCAGTTCGTCATGCGCTGGCAATAGTAAGCCCACTGGCGTTACGTGTGCCTCCGGGTGAAAATCATGGTCGGCGGCTTCCACCTGTACCCGGTTCTTGCCGTTGCGGGAATAATCGCCGACTTTGACGGTGGCTTTGGCATCTATCGAAAGACGCAGAACGGTTTCGTCGGCATCGCCCTTTGGATTGACCTGGCTCAGTCGCTCGAAAATGGCGTCGGTTTGAGCAATCTTTTTTTTGGCAGGCTCTTTTTGACCCGTTTGGGGTGATAGCCCATCCGGTTGAGCCGCTGGCGTATTCCCTCTTCGCAGGGAAGTTCCGCGGTAACATAGCCCTTCTGCGCGATCAATTGGCGGTGTACTTCACCGGGCGTCAGGCGGGTGTAAAGTCGGTTGTTGCGAAACTGCGGGTCGGTCTGGCTTTGTCCGTCCACGATTGCTTTGATGTCGGTGAGCAGATGAGGCAAACGGTCTTCGGCGGGTTTACGTCCGCGCCGATGTAAGGCATCCTCGGAGAGAACGCCCGTTGTCCGTTCGCGGGTTCCCTTGCGGATGGTTTCTCGGTTCCATCCCAGTTCGCGTTCTGCCAGACGCTGTCCGCCTGTACCGAGTTCAGCGACCGTGTGAGCCATGAATAACCGCCGTGCGCTGCCTTTGAGCGTTTTGGCGGTATCAATAAAGAGAGATTTGAGACCCTCGGTGAGTTCCATCATGATACTCCTGCGTGTGATAGCAGGGTATTCCACATTCAGTGGGACGATTTAATCATTGAGAGTCCCT
>JAPLCR010000286.1 GCA_026392135.1 Armatimonadota bacterium | reverse complement strand
CAAGTAGCTCATTCGCCTTCTCGTACTCTTCAGGGTCATCAATAACGAGTTTGTCTACATCAGAGCCAAACACGTCGCGAATCGTTTTTGAGAGCAGTGTCAAGTCTGCTTGAACAAGCGCAGGTGCCTTGACTTTACGGGAGGTATCTTGAATTTGTCGCCATGTACGGAGTAGAAACTCCATATCCTGTTTGAGTTCTTGCTCTGTTTTCTCTTCGGCTTCGGTGCGTATGATAAGTCCAAAGCCATCAGGACGCAAAGCCTCTCCAATTCGCTTTAGTCGGTCACGTTCGCGTGCTTCCTCGATTTTACGTGACACGCCAAGGTTGTCACCTTCTGGCATGAGGACAAGGTAACGTCCAGGTAGGCTAATTCGCGTGGAGACACGTGCGCCTTTGGTACTGTGTGAACCTTTTATAACCTGAACAAGAAGCTCTTGCCCTACTTTCAGAACGTCCTTTACACGTTGGTTGCGTAACATAGAGCGCCCAAACTTGCGGAAGTTATTCCGTGGCGGCGGACGGCGGCGAGGTGATTCACTACTGGAAGACTCCTCTGAAACAGGTTCGTCGTCGGGATCCAGGATATCCTCGTCTAAGTCCATGCCTGCTTCGGCAGCGGCTTCTTCCGCCATCTCAGCGGCGTAGGCAATCTCTGCGGGATCTTCTTCGTCGGCGTTTTCGGCGCGACCTAGCGAGAGGGTCTCTGTAGTAAGTACCGGGGTGTGGACAGGCTCTGTTCTGTTTCGAGTACGAGGTGTGTATTTGACAAGGAGCTCTTGGGATTCGTCGGAGCCTTGGTCGGCATCTGAAGCGTTGCCATTGGCTCCGCTGGTAGGGATAACGTCACCCACGTACAGGAACGCATTACGCTCCAGGCTAATGTCAACAAATGCGGCATCTAGTGCGGGCAGGACGTTCATCACACGGGCTTTGTAGATACTTCCAACCACGCGCTCAGAGCGTTCGATGTGGAGTTCTACCAGTTTGTCATTTTCGAGTACAGCAACGCGTGTTTCGCGCTCGCCGACGTTTACGATTATTTCTTTAGACAAGACGTGGTACCTCCTTTCTATAGGGATTAACTGACGAGGGCAGGGGCATCATATAGCCACGGTTGACCCTCTTTGTCGAGAATACGAATGCGGTGTACACGGCGTATAGCCAGACCGGGGAGGCTTGTTTGCAGGAGATTCACTATCTCAAGGGGTCTCGCAACAGCCCCTTCACCCTGTCCCAAAGTCATATAGAGATGGGCACGTATACCGTCATCATCGGTTTGCGGTGCAAGTGTGAGGGTATGTACGAGTGGGCGTACATCTACTGTTCGGGTGTGACCCTCGCGCTCTCGCTCAATAGTTGCCTCTTCACGGGCAAGTAGGGCATTGATGCCGTGTTCAATATCCGAGGCTTGGGTTTCGATAGGGCAACCGCACACAACAAGAAACTCGGCTCTATCCATGCCTTTTGCGAAGTTCTTAACCTCATCGTCGGTCAGTTCACGGCTATGCAAAATACGTATTCCACCAGGGAAGACTTTGTTCAGCGACGTGCATATTGTGTTCGGATCCACAGAGTCCGTCAACTCAATATGGGCAAGCTCTGCGGAACCAGTGATACCCGTACCTAATGCAGAGACAAAAGAGAGCCTCTCGCGAGGATTGAAGCCTGCAGAGAAGGCAATAGGCAGTTCTGCCCGACGGATAGCACGTTCAAAAGTACGGAGAATATCGAGGTGAGAAAGCCAACGAACGCTTTCACCTTTTTCAAAAACGGTGAGATATTTCGGCATTGAGAGTTTTGTGAAATCTCCAGTTCTTTGAGGGGCAGAGTGCTAGTAATAGCTACTCTGTACACCACACACTAATTCTACCCGATTTTTCAGGTTTGAGGCTTCATCGTTTTGCGAGGAGAGCTAAGAAAACATAGAAATAGGGGAGTTGCATCCCATAAAAAAGCGACCTGCGCTAAAAAGCGCAGGTCGCCCTACTTTTCGAGGCTGTGTAGTTTAGCCTTTGCCTTTTTCGGCGGCGGCTTTCGCTTTCGCTAACTGGGCATCTTTGCCTAATTTGAAGAACTCTGTGTCGCAACCTGTGCAACAGAAGTGAACTCTATAGGTTCCTACTGCGTAGCCTTTTACCTTTTTGTCCGTGACGGCTTCACCCGTCATGGCGCAAGTCCAGACATCGGTGAGTTTGGCTTGTTGCTTGGGGGCTGCTTTCTTCTCTGTTTTCTTGGGGGCAGGCTTCTTGTCTTTGGATCCGTCGGCAAGGGCGACAGTACCAGCAAGTACGGATAGGGTCATAACGAGGGCGATAAGTTTTTTCATGTTCGAGATACCTTTCTTGTGATGGTTTAGTTATACCCGATATGTTTTTGATTTTCGACACCAAGAGTGGGGAGATTCCAGTTATTGCGATAATTTTGCTCAATATGAGGGGGGTATTTGTCTCCGTTTTAGATTGTGGGGCGGCGTTCAGGGGTATGAACTCTTAGCCGAAGCGCCCCTCGTAGATGAGTACATCCATCTCCCCATTTGCGGGATTGAACTCTTTAGGGATGCTACGGTTCATAATGGTAAACCGCCAGCCCCGATTTTCGAGGTGCGTAATAAACTGGAAGGCTTGTTCACGTTTGGGGTCGGACAGTAGGAGGCAACCTTTGGGACGCAAGTAGTGGCGGAAGATCTCCTCCAGATAGAAGTGCATTTTGCGGTCGTATAGAATGTCCGCACCCAATATGACATCGTACTTCTTTTTACTGTTCCAGTCACGCCAGTCCGCAAGGCGATACTCTATCTCGGTAATTCCGTTTTTCTGTGCGTTCCAACGGGCTATGGTCAGCGCGCCTAGTTGGTGGTCGGTTTGGCATACGTTTCCGCCAAGTGACTGGGCAACCATGCCGGCAAAGCCAAGCCCTGCGCCAAGCTCAAGGATGTTTTTGCCTGCCACGAGCGCAGGATTCGCCTCTATATACTCTGCCACTCCCATTGCCGATTCCCACAGTAGAAAGCCAAAAGGGAAATGTTCCAAATGCTCAGAGAATGTGAGGATTGCCTCCTCACTCCGAACAAGAGTAAGGTTCCAACTCCTTGACTTGAGCGGGATAATCACCTCCTCCATAGGAAGCTGTTTTAAGAGGGTTTTTAGGCGTTGTTCCCAGATTTGCCATTCCATAAGTGGTTTTATCTCAAAAAGAGGTCGCATTTCACCCCGAAGTGTGATTTATTTCACAGTTTGAGAGGAGAATGAAAGGAGGAGTAACTACAGGGTAAAATATAATAGTACCCTAATAGTATGCAGTTCAATTCTCTTACTCTGGTCATTGGGCGTGTGTACGGTAAGATGTAGTTAAAAAGGTTTAATACGATGCAAATTACATGGAATGGAACGGGTTCGGCATGGTCTACCTACTATGGAAACTCCTCTGCTCTGTTGGAAACTTCGGGGCATAGGCTTGTTATGGACTGTGGATATACTGTGCCGGGACGACTTCGCCAAATGGGGGTGGGGGTGCAAAACATTGACGCGATCTTTATCTCGCATCTGCACGGTGACCATATCTTCGGGTTAGAGGAGATAGGTTTTCGTGCAAAATTTTCGGAGGGGTGCCGCGTCAACCTTATCGTACCAGAACCTTTAGTAGAGAGGCTTTGGCACAACATCTTATCGGGAACCATGCGCGAACCAGAAGACCGTTGCAATCTACGCGACTACTTTGATGTGCAGATAATTCGTGAGGGCGAAGTTCTTCAACAAGGTCCCTGGTCACTTGAGATCCATGCTGTTGACCATATGCCGCACGCGCCCTGCTATGGTGTGAAGATAGGTGCAAACGGTAAGGCAGTTGCTTTTACCGCAGACACAAAGGCGGGGATTGCTCCCTTTTTCTATGAGGGAACGGAGTACGTGTTTCACGACTGTAGTTTCTTGCCCTACTTCCCGGAGACCATACATACCCATTTTGAGCAGTTGTTAGACTATACTCCTGAACAGAGAGCGAAGACGTGGCTTGTTCATTACGATGACGAAACCCATCAAAGGCTCGCAAGTGTGGAGTGGCGTACTATTGTAGAAGAGTCGGGGATGAGAATAACGGAATCGTTCATCCCGATAATTGTATAGTCTATTTTGCCTGTTAAAAATGGGAGTAGCGAACATGGCTCCTCCCATTTTTAGTGCTTAGGGCGAATAAATTTTAGGTTCTCAACGCTCAGTTCTGGTAGACCTTTGAGGAGTTGCGCTCCAGAAATGGCGGGGCTTGTCTCTCGATAGCGCACTGCGAACTGCGATTGCGCGTGGATGTAGTCGTATAGATTGTTTGCTTCGTGTGCGTTGCTTACGATCTTCTCCGCCGCTTCACTCTGCTTATGAATCGCTTGGGTTTGCTCTTCTTGCGGAGCATTGGGGTTCGCGGTTATCTTTTTGGCATCCTGGTAGCTCGCCGCCGCACTCTCTAAATTCCGTAAGAGAATGTTGTATCTTGCGACCATTGTGTCTAGTTCGTCAGGGTTTGCGGGGGGCGGTGCATCCGGCTCGTCACGCGGTGTTGGTGCAGGAGAGGTTGCCGCTGTATTCGACGGAGCGGTCTGTTGTACGGTAGGGGGGACAACAGGAGCAGAGGGCGCACCTGCATTTATAGGTGTAGGGCGTGGCGGAGGCGTACCCAGTGGTGTGAGAGGTTGAGCCGATGTTAGTAAGCCCTCCAACCCCATGACCTTTTGCAGAAACTGGTAACTCGATGCCGCCACCTTTTTTGTGGTTTGAATCCCGCTAAAGAACCCAACCCCAAAAATAAACAGCCAACCAGCCAGTACGCCCTTCCATCGGCTCTTTTTACGTGTAGGCGGACGCGGACCCGTTGTATTTCCCATGCTCATCGGCTCTCTCCTTGTTTTCCACAAACTACGTTCTCCACTATTACTACGCGAACAGGCGTATTGAGGTTTCAGATAACCCTGTATACAATTACAAGGAGGTGAAAATATCAACTTGATGCAGGAATGGGAGGCTGGCTTTGAGAATAAGAGGGTAAGTTCTACAGATTGGGAGGTTGAGAGGATGTCATCGGAACGTGTGTCTCCTACTCGTGCCAACGCTACGCCGAGCGCAGTCCGCGGAAAGAAGCAGCCCTTCTATTTTCAGAGGGAGTTGAGTTGGCTTGACTTCAATGGGCGCGTGCTAGACGAGGCGCGTAACCCAGTGCATCCACTGTTAGAACGCCTCAAATTCCTTGCCATCTTCAGTAATAACCTAGACGAGTTCTTCATGGTTCACATACCGGGTATCCGCGAGCGTGCGGACGAAGAGACTCGGAAACGTATTACACCAGACAATATGCGTGATAGAGTACGCGCCATACAGCGTAAGCTTATCCCTCTGCTGGAGGAGAGGGCAAAAATCTATCGTGAGATTATGGCGAGTTTAGCCGAGCACGATATTAAGATACTCCCATTTAGTTCGCTAGACCGTACTCAAAAAGCCAAAATGGAGCGGTACTTTGAGCGAGAGGTTTTCCCTGTTCTCACGCCGCTTGCGGTAGGACCTGGTCACCCGTTTCCATACATCTCCAACCTAAGCATTAGCCTTGCCGTTATTATTCACGACCCCAAAACCAAGAAAGAGGAGTTTGCGCGTGTTAAGGTTCCCACACACCCGATACTACCGCGCTTTGTTCCTCTTGAGGAGGGGAAGCACGAGTATGTCTTGATGGAGGATTTGGTTGGGGCACACCTAGCGAACCTTTTCCCCGGAATGGTGATTCGTGCCTCATTTCCATTTCGGATTACACGTAACGCTGACCTCGACCTTAACGATGAGGAAGGCGAAGACCTGATGGGAATGATTGAACAGCAGCTCCAACGCCGCCGTTTTGGAGAGATAGAGCGTGTCGAAATCCACCGATCTATGCCCCACCATGTTCGCAAGACTCTGTTTGAAGAGATGGATGATACCGCTCCCGAAGATGTGTATGAAGTAGATATACCACTTCACCTTGCCGATCTCTTTGCTATCGCGGGGTTGGATTTTCCAGAGCTACGTGATACTCCTTTCCGCCCAGGAATACCTCCTGCAATTCGAGATAGCTCTGACATTTTTGCGACCATACGTCAGGGTGACATTCTACTGCACCATCCCTTTCAGAATTTTGATTGTGTGAGCGATTTTTTGCGCCGCGCTGCCGCCGACCCAGATGTTCTTACCATCAAGCACACTCTCTATAGGACTTCCGGAGATTCGCCTATACTACAAGCGTTGACGGATGCTGCAGATAATGGAAAACAGGTTGTCTGTCTTGTAGAACTCAAAGCACGCTTTGATGAAGCCAATAATATCACTTGGGCAAAACAGCTTGAAAAGTCGGGAGTCCATGTTGTGTACGGTTGGCTTGGTCTTAAAACACACTGCAAAATCATCCTCATCGTTCGCCGCGAACAGGATGGACTTCGCCGCTATATCCATATCGGCACAGGTAACTATAACTCACGTACTGCGAAGGTTTATACGGATGTGGGAATTTTAACCTGCTCCCCCGACTTCGGCGCGGATGCCACTGACCTCTTCAACTACCTTACTGGCTACTCACGCCAGACGACCTATCGCAAATTTCAAGTGGCTCCTATCACTCTGCGGAAGGGGATAGAGGGGCTTATCGAGCGAGAAATGAACTTATCTACGCCTGAAAAGCCGGGGCGCATTATCGCAAAGATGAACGCTCTGGTAGACCAGCGCATCATTCAATCTCTCTACCGTGCCTCTCAGAAGGGAGTACAGATTGATCTCATTATTCGGGGTATGTGTTGTCTGCGTCCAGGTGTGCCGGGGCTTTCCGACAATATCCGAGTTGTCAGTGTCGTGGGGCGTTTTCTTGAGCATAGCCGCATCTTCTATTTTCAAAATGGGGGAGAGGGTGAAGTCTATTTCGGCAGCGCGGACTGGATGACGCGTAACCTTGACCGCCGCATTGAGGTTGTCGTTCCTGTAGAAGACCCTGCCATACGAGCGAACCTTGTGCATGAGGTGTTGGAGGTACTGCTACGTGATAACTGCCAAGCGTGGGACTTACAGCAGGACGGTATCTATGTGCGCCGAACTCCTCCTAACAGCAAGCCTCGTTTTAGCGCACAGGAGTACCTGTTGGAAACATTGAGCTAAGAGGGGGCGAGGCGGTAGCCTCCTATCACTTAGGTTTTAGAGGAATGATGTTGAGGGGCTTGCCTTTTGCTTCTGCGATTTGTGCCATGCCGCACTTGCCGCAACCATCATCACAACCGCCTTTTTTGTTCCGAAAAGCAATCAACGAAAGAACCCAACGTCGCCCAAGATAGATTGCGGCAAGCCCTACCAGTCCAAACGTTATTAGTTTTTGGGTGTCCATTCTGTTAGCCACCGCCCCAGCCCATTAATTTGCCTACCTGAAACACGATAAACGAGCCTACCCAAGCTAGCCCTGTCATGTAGGCGATTTGGAAGAGGGGCCACTTCCAGCCGTTCGTTTCGCGCCTCACTACTGCGATAGTAGAGATGCACTGCATGGCTAACACGTAGTAGACCATGAGGCTCACGGCTACCAGCGGGGTGAATACCTTTTTGCCCGTGCGTGGGTCAACGTCATCTTGAATACGCTTCTGCAAGTCAACCTTGCCTTCCCCCTCCTCTGCGTTCTCTACATTGTACACAGTTCCCATTGCTGAAACAAAGACCTCTCTTGCTGCAAACGAGGCAACAATTCCAACACCCATTTTCCAGTCGAAGCCTAGCGGGCGGATTAACGGCTCAATGAGATGCCCTGCCTGACCTGCAAACGAACGCGCGGTTTTCTGGTCATTGGGTAGTTCGGGGTGGCGCGGGTAGGTCGATAGGAACCAGAGTAGGGTAGTTATCGCAAGGATGACTGTGCCAGCCCGTTTTAGGAAGAGCATGGCGCGCTCTATCATCTGAAGGACGGCTGTCTTGAGGCTAGGTAGGCGGTAGGGGGGGAGTTCTAATAGAAAAGTGGGTGAGACACCTTTGAGGAGCGTCTTATGGAAGATACCCGACATAACAAAGGCGATAATCATACCTAGAAAGTAGAGGCTTATGAGTGTTAGCCCCGGTAGAGTCAGCAGATTCCAGCGCCCAATGTGAAGTACGGGGCGGTTGGGTATAAATGCCCCTATCATTAGAGCGTAGACAGGAAGGCGTGCTGAGCAGGACATTAGTGGTGAAACCAGAATTGTGATGAGGCGGGCTTTGCGGTCTCCGATTGTACGGGTCGCCATTATTGCAGGAATCGCACAGGCAAAGGAGGAGAGGAGTGGTATAAATGACTTACCGTGTAAACCCACTTTGCTCATTAGTCTGTCCATGAGAAAAGCCGCACGTGCCATGTAGCCAGTGTCTTCTAGCAGGCTAACAAAGAAGAAGAGCAGTAGAATTTGGGGCAGAAAGACTATGGTATTGCCCACACCGCCTAGAACTCCCCCAATAAGCAGTTCGCGTAAATCCCCTGCCGGCATCCTGTTCGTAATCAGTGTTTCCAAATACCCAATACCGCTTTTAATCCAGTCCATAGGAACCTGCGCCCATGAAAAAATAGACTGAAACATGAGCATCATCACGGCGAAAAAGACCACATAGCCCCAAAATGGGTGCATAAGCACGCGGTCGAGTTTTTCATTGGAGGAGGCAGCCTGTCGCTCTGCGCTGGAGTGCCCCTGTGTAACGACCTCAACCACATTTGCAATCCATTGGTAGCGGGCATTAATGACGACAGTAGGAAAGTCTATCTCGGCATTAGCGAGTGCCTCGCGTGTAGCGACAAGTATCTGCTTCTGTTCGGTATTCAACCGCTCGTGCAGTTGACTCGGATCCTCTTGCATAAGTAGAGTGACTGCCTCAACCTGCGCGATTTTGGGATCGAGGTGGAAGGTAGACTGTAGAGACTCTTGCAGCCTTTTAATGACCTCCACTGCGTTTGCAGGAGGCTCCCATACAGGAGTAACTTTTGGGTTCTCTTCATAGGATTGAATGGCTTTGAGGAGGTCTATAAGCCCAATACGCTTGGTAGCCGTCACGGGAATGACAGGAACCCCAATCTTTTGGGAGAGCTCCTTCACGGGTATCTCTATGCCTGCTTGCTCTGCGTCGTCACTCATTGTGAGGGCAATAATGATTGGGATACCGATGTCAAGAAGTTGGCTGGTTAGGTAGAGGTTGCGCTCTAGGTTAGAAGCGTCTACTGTGTTGACAATAAGGTTTGGGACAGGGGTGTCTGCGCGTAGACCTAGAAGCACTTCGCGGGCAATCTGTTCATCAGGGGAGTGGGGGACTAGCGAGTAGAGACCAGGTAGATCAATAAGGTTGGCAGACTGACCATTGGCGAGGGGGGTACGCCCCTCTTTCTTCTCGACGGTGACACCGGGATAGTTGCCAACCTTTTGGCGTAGCCCCGTTAAAGCGTTAAAGAGAGTTGTTTTTCCGCTGTTTGGATTACCCACGAGTGCGACCTGTAGTCTGCTTTGGGGGGTGTGTGAGTGCGGAGGGTCCGTATCTAAAGTTGTAAAGCTCATATTAGCCTCGATAACGCCATGCGATAGGAAAACAGGAACGAACCGAGTTCGTTCCTGCTACACAACACGGTATCGCTAAAAGAGAGGTTACTCTTCTCCAAGCCAGATAAGTGCCGCCTCATCGCGGCGTAGAGAGAGCTGATAGCCCCTGACCAGAACTTCGATGGGGCCGCCAAACGCGGCGGCGCGTAGCACTTTTACGTGCGTTCCAATCGTCAGCCCCATCTCCATAAGGCGAAGGGTGTTACGACTGTCGCCTAGATAGCGTAGAATCGTACCGCATTGACCGGGACGAAGCTCCGCAAGGGGTAAGTCGCACTGGTAGAGCGAGCTTTCGGATAGAGCAGGGGACGCGCCTATCCTATCTAGTGCTTCCTGTGCGTGGCTAGCGAAAGAAGTACGGTGTGGGCGCGGTGTTTTGTTGTTTGTAGACACGTTGGCTATAACCTCAAATTGAGAATTAATGCTTAATTTCGATTTAGTTCGGGAGGCTTCT
>JAPLCR010000306.1:15498-16322 GCA_026392135.1 Armatimonadota bacterium | reverse complement strand
TCAGCCGAAACGGTTCCTCCGTCTGAAAGACGGTTGCACTTCTTAGACGGGGGTTTTCAACCCCCGCGAAATGGGCGCTCATATCTCATCGCTCAAAATACATACCCCAATGATCTTTGTGAAGGGGGAGATTTAGAGGGGGTGGCTTTGAGGTGTGCGATAAGCCTTCCGCACTGACCCCTTCACAAAGGGGAAGGGCGAATGCCCGTATTGAGAAGATAGCGTCTACTTCGCTACTTCACGGTCAAGGTAGCGCCGCTACTACTGGAACTCAGGTAGAGCGCGTCCCCATCGAAGAGAACCGTGATGGTATGTACTCCCGCGCTCAACGTGTTGGGTATCACATAGCCCAGAACCGCTAGTCCGCTACCATCTGTGACTCCCGCGCCCACATCAGCGCCGTCTATCTGGAAACGAACCGTTCTCCCTTCCAGTACCGCGTTATCGGAACTGCGAAGGAGTTTTGCTTTCAGGTAGACCGTAGAGCCGACCTTCCCCGATACAGAGCCGATAGTCAACTTCGTGGGGGTCTGCTTTATCGTCAGGGTAGTGGAACCCGCCGAACTGTTGTAGTTCGCATCTCCGCCAAACTCCACTGTCAACGTATGCACCCCTAACCCGAAACTCTCGTCTATCTTGTAGGAGAGAGTCGCTTTACCTGTTCCATCCGTGTTCGCCGTTCCAATCGCGGTTCCATCTATCTTGAAGGTCAGCGTTCGCCCGGAGAGAGCCAACTTATCCGACTTTCGCGTGAGAGTAGCCGTGAGGGTTTTCGTATCGCCGATATATCGGGGTGATACGCTGGCGACAGATACTGCGGAGTC
>JAPLCR010000306.1:0-15475 GCA_026392135.1 Armatimonadota bacterium | reverse complement strand
GAAGCGTTGTAGAAATCGCCCCCCGCATACTCCACCGTTATAGACTGCGCTCCCACGCCCAAACTCTCGTCTATCTTGTAGGAGAGAGCCGCTTTGCCATTTGCATCCGTGTTCACGATTCCAACCGAGATTCCGTTCACTTTGAAAGTCAACGCCTTCAAAGTGAGCGGTGCGCTATCCGGCTTCCGCTTGAGGGTAGCGTAGAGAGTTTTGGTATCGCCTATCTTCCCCGCGATGGCGTTCACGACGGTTTTCGTCTCGGACTTCCTGATAGTGAGCGTTCCCGTTCCTGTCGAAAGGGAGTGGTCGTTATCTCCCGCAAACTCAGCGGTGAGAACGTGAGCGCCGACTCTGTAGGTCTCGTCTATTTTGTAGAGGAAGGTCGCCTTGCCGGTTCCGTCGGTGATACCGGAGCCTATGGTGTTTCCATCTATCTTGAAGGTCAGTGTTTGAGCAGAGAGGGGAAGGGTGTCCGTTCTGCGCCTGAGAACGGCGGTGAGGCTCTTTTTGTCGCCCGGTCCGCCGGAGAAGGTTCCCACCTTAATAAGAGTGTCCGCCTTGTTGACGGTGAGGGTTGCGATGCCGGAGGAGGGTTTGTAGGAGCCGGCTCCTGCGAAGGAGGCGACGATAGCGTGCGACGTTTCTACATGGTAGGCGAGTGGGTTGGCGACTAAGAGGGTGGCTTTCCCTGATGCGTTTGTGGTACCAGAACCGACAGGGCTACCTTCCAGCGAAAAGGCAATCTGTTTATTGGGAATAGGCGAACCGTCTATCCCATTTTTGAGAGTTGCGGAGAGGGTGACAGACTTGCCGTAGTAGACAGCGACATTTGAGGCGGTGATTTTGGTTTTGAAGGGGGGAATGGTGTACGCCTCCAAAGAACTCAGGGTTTGAGAGAAGGTATTTCCCCCGATTGCGTAAAGGCGACCGTCAGTACCAGATACAAGCGCAAAACTGGCGCGGGGGGTAGTCATTGAATTGATATTCGCCCACTGATTGGTACGCGGGTCATAGACTTCACCCGTGTTCAGAACCTCCGCTTGGTCGTTGTGCCACCCTCCTGCGATATAGATGTTGCCATCTATTCCAAGCGTAGCCGCCGCGCCGCTTCGGGTTGTCTGCATAGAAGCGGCAAATGACCAAGTGTTATCTGTAGGGTTGTAAACCTCTACGGAGTTTATCTCGCTGACGCCATCATAGCCGCCAATAACATAGATTTTGCCGTCTGGTGTAACGGCGACAGAGTGTCCCGAACGTGCGATGTTTAGTGGCGCGACGTAGCTCCAAGTATTGGTGGTAGGATCATATCGTTCAACAGAGTTGAGTAGATTGGTCTCATCGCTACCGCCGATTGCATATATTTTTCCCTGCGAAACCGCTGCCGAAACCGCCGAGCGCCGACTCAGCATAGGGGCGAGATATGTCCAAGTATCTGCGGTTGAATCATATACTTCGACGGTATCTAAGATAGTTGAGCGTGGAGGGTTTTCAAAATATCGGGGGCGGTCATAGCCTCCCATTGCGTAGGCAAGCCCGTTCAATTCGACCAGCCCAAATATCGTGCGTCGGTCGTTCATTGAGGCGATGTATGACCAAACACCTGTAGCAGGATCGCGGGTTTCGGCGCTATTGCGAGCGTCCGTGCCTCCATCTTTAAACTGTAACCCATGTCTGCGCCAGAGCCGTAGTGCCCGTCCCTACAAGAAGACCTAGCAACATAAAGCACAACATAACGCCCCGCAAAGCGCGGGAACCAAACGGAGAGAAAATAGCCTTTTGCATCTTGTTGAACCTCTTTTCTGAACAGAGTTCACTGTCGACAACCTGTTATTACCCCCCCCATTTGTGTAAAAAGTCAATGAAGGTGTTATTCTGGAGTTTTGGAAAGCATACACTATATTGAGGCGGGTGTCAAGTATTTTTTTATCCCTCCCTAGCCCTCCTCGGCGCGGAGAGGGAACTTTGGGATACTCCCGTTTCCGCCGACTTTTGATTAGTGCGAAAGCCTTGCAACATCGGCATTCGCCCTTCCCCTTGTGAAGGGGCAAGGGTTGGGATAGGGTGGCTTTGAGGAGCGCGATAAGCCTTCCGCACTGACCCAGCCACCCCCTCTAAATCTCCCCCTTCACAAAGGGGAGACTTGCAATGCTCCCGTTCGCAGATAGGTTGTGTGAAACAGAAAGCCTTCCAACATCGGCATTCGCCCCTCTCCTTGCAGGGGAGAGGTTGGAGAGGGGTCGCATTCCCACGTTGGGGCATATGCGCTAAAAACCAGAGGAGGAGTTTTTGCGCTACGAGGACAACTGTAGGGAAAAGGAGGGCAGAAGATGAAACCCTACGCGCTCAAGTCTGGCGAAGGTCGGACGTATCGATTTGGAATCGACTTTACGGTGAAGGCGGGCGAACTGCTACCGGGGCGCGGAGCCGCCTTCACCGAATACACCACTCGTAAGGGAGAGGAGCCGCCCGACCACACCCACCCTACAGAAGACGAGGTGTTCTACGTACTGAGCGGCGACCTTGAGTTTCACTGCGGAGGCGAGTCCTTCGAGGTCAGTAGCGGCGGGTTCATCTATCTACCGCAGGGTATTGAGCACGGCTACACGATTCTTAGCGACGGAGACGTGCGCCTCATCGCCGTTACGTTTCCAACGCAAATTACGGAAGGCGAGGGGTGGGGAGGGTTCATCGCCGACCTCGAAATTGAGGGCGAGTTAATCTCTGACCCCTGCCCCAAACGCTGTAAGAGTTCAGCATTCTAACCCACGCGGACGCAGGTAGGTTCGGTAAGTAACTCGCCTTGAACAAGTAGACATAAATCTGCTGTAGTGGGCGAGTAACTTAGAAGGTTACAGGAGTTAACCGCGAAATACGCGAAAAAATGCACACAATCCCCCAAACTTGGAACCAATCGCGCAGGTTTCTAATCTCATACTGCCATCCGTGCATTCACCCCTTCTCCCAGAATTGGGAGAAGGGGCAGGGGTTGAGGGCTAGGAGAGGTTGGGTGAGGTTATGTGAAGAGTCAGAACCCTTGCCCTAACCCCCTACTCTTTCGCCTCCATCTCCTCAAGGGTCTTCCGCATCGCCGCCATAAGGCGCGGAGTGTAGGTTTCGATACGCGCAAAGTTCTGGCGTATCTCCTCAAAAGCGGTCTCGCCGGGCTTAACGGGATGTTGAACCTCATACGTCACGGCGAAGGCTTCGCGGAGCGACGGCGAGCCGATTTTGTGCAGGGCTTCCAGCATACGGGGTTCGTACCAGTTGTTCTCATAGCCGTGCCGCGCCTGCCACGCCCCGCCGTCCTCTATCAGCCCTTTCAAAGCCGACTTGACCGCGACTCCGCTCTTCACCGCGTCCGCTAATTCCGCAATCGCCGCTTTGTAGCGAAGCATCATCGCTAAATCGGTCAGAAAACGCTTTGCGCTTCCAAACAGAAGCCCTTGCAAATCCCCCGTCTGCAACTTACGGCGCGATACCCCATCCAGTTTCGCCGCCATGGCGCGTTGCGCCTTCGCGTCCAGCGAATTGAGCAGATTCCACGCCTCCACTATCGTTATGCCCTGCCCTGTAATAAGACGCTCTGCAAACGTAACATACTCCTCATTCGAGAGAGGCAAGCCCTGCGCCCCCCGCGCAAAGGCGAACGTGTTCGGAAGTTGTACGCAGTGGGTCTGAGCGTTGCCCATCACCCCGCGAGGCGCGTCGCTCTTCGCGCCCTCGTAGGCGTTCGCCCCCGTAAAGTTTGTGCAAGGGAAGGAAGGTTCGCCCTCAATCCGCCCATAGTTGAAACTGATAACTTTCTCCGCGACACCCTGCTTTCGCGCATACTCTAGCCCGTTCGCCATGCCCCAAGGCTCCGGGTTCAGAGCCATCAGGCGTTGCAGGGTCTCCTCGTATTCGGCGGGCTTTCCGAGGTCAAGTTTACCCTTTTCGTACAGCCTGCCCCACCCGCGCCAACCCGCGTGCATCCAGTAGAGCAGTTCGATACCGGGACGAACGCGGTTCAGCATCTTTCTGTGTTCACCTAAGAGGTTTACGAATTCAGCGATAGTGGAGTTTGGATAGCCGCCGGGGTCGCTGTCGATAATCGCTACGCCGTCCACGTTCTTGAGCGGTTGCACCAGTTTTTCGCGCCACGCTATCATCTTCTGCATAGCTACGGGGTCGGCGGGGTTCACGAGGTCTTCACAATAGTAGTAGTGACGCTTCTGAAACGTCGCCTTTCGCGCCTCTGCCTGCCGCGCTACGATGTTCGGGCATATCACGATATAGACTCGCATACTCTGCTCGTTGTGGAGCATATCAATCACCTTGCTCAGTTTTTCAAGGTTCGCTTTGTCGCTAGGCATAAGCGGCTCTGGAACCGTCTCTAGCATGGGCCACATCAGAATCGTATTAAACCCAAGGGCTTTCAAGCCCGTCGTATACCCGCGCCAATCCTCCAGCGTCCATGTTCGCGCCGCGTAGGGACGCTTATAGGGCCAGTGCTGGTGTACATACATACCTATCATTTTAGGGGATCCTCCTTGCGCTAGTGCCACTGCGCTACATAGCCAAAGTAATGCTACTCCAACCCAGCCCGTAACTCTCTTCATTATCACTCAATCTCCTTATTGCGCTTTTGTAGATACAAAGAGGATAACAATATTCGGCACAAATGTAAAGCACTTTAGATCATTTTATTCGCTTTAGTTTCCGGTAACTCATAGCCCTATGCTTCACACTAAGACGAGACGGAATCGCGTACAGAAAATAGGGGATAGGCATACGAGGTAGCAGTCGGGAGAGTAGAGCGCGTGTAAAGTCCTTCAATCAAACCTAACGCCTATACTGCGAACGCGCTATCGAAAGAATACGCTCCCGCGCCATAGCATCGCTCAGGCTCAAGAAGGAGGCACTATGGTCGCGGAGTGTCTGCATCTCTTCGTCGTTCAATATGAAGCCCTCTTCCGCAAGCGCGTTGCCCATACCCGCTAACAGGCGGTGGCGGAAACTAGAATCTAGTCCCGCCTTCCAAAGAATTCGCCCGACTACGCTCTGCCTCACGCCTCGCTCTCCTCAGAAAGTAGGTTGTCTCCCGCCTTTTTCGCCTCGGCTATCAAGCACCCAAGCCCGCCTTTCCCGAAGGGCGACTGCCATACAGGGTAGATGTTCTCACTGTATAGATGGTCAGGCGGAAGATAGCCGAAATGTCCGTTCGTGACGTTCGTGACAACGACGGGGGTGGGCGCAAAGTGGGCGCGAAGTTCCGTTTGCAGGGCGTTGTACGCCTCGTTGGGATGTCCGACAAACAGGCAATCCCCCACGCGCCAAACCCAAAGAGGCATATCCGTCGTCGCGCCTTCGCCTACCGCCCTGCGAATACGCCGCTTGCGGTTCAGGCGCTCCGTGAGAAAACGGTCTGTAGACTCCGCAATTTGCGCGTCCAGTTCGCTTAGAGTAGGCATATTTTGGAGGTCAAATGTGACGGCAATCTGTTCGGCGGAGAGATTTTCAGAGAAGTAAGTAGGCTCGCTCTGCCAGATAGGAAGCGGCGACCCCGACTCGACGATGCCTGTAAAGCGGAGTTGGGTGCGGAACGGCAACATCCCCTCAAGAGTGGAGAGAACCGCATAACCCAACTCGCGCCCCTGCGAATCGGCGACATCGGGCGTGGTGAAGGTGTCTCGCGCCGACAGTTCGCCAGAAGCCCCTTGCAAGAAGAGACAGAGGGCGGAATCCGTGTTCGCTTCGACGAGTTCGCGCATGGCTCCCACAAAGTCGGGAGAGATGAGGCGATTCTGGTACGCCAGCGTAACCGGGTGGCAGGCGTAGTTGATGATAGTGGCGATATGAGCGCTGTTCGCGTCGCTTACGCGCCCTATAAGGAGCGTGTCGTCGGCGGGGGTGTTGGGGTGGAAGCCCGACAGGTAGCGGTCGCTGTCAGGGTCGGGTAGGTCACGCTCCACGGCGAGGGTACACTTGCCATAAGTCCATTCGATGACGGCGGAACGCGCCGACTGTAGGGCGTTCGATGTCGCTGTTTTGAGGGCGTTACGCACCTTTTCAAGATAGGGTGCTATAAGATGTCCGCCCGGTTTGTCCGCATCCTCTCGGCAGATGGAAGCGCCCGAATGGGTGTGCGTGAGGTTCACCATGACGTTGGCGGCGGGTATCCCCAACTCCTCTACGATGGCACTACGCACGTAGTATTCGTCGTCGGGAGTGCGCCACCAACTCAAATCGGCGGAGACTAAAACGAGGGGCAGCTCCGCGTTATCTCTTTGAATGGTGAGTGCCGTCAGGCTCAATGGCTTATGAACACCCTCCGCTACGTCGTGCGTGGACGCGCCCCAGAGACGCGCATAGATGCCGATAGGCGGGGTGATGTCCTCACGGGCGACTCCGATAACGCCCTGAAAGCCGGAGTGCTTAAATGGTTGAAGTTTCTCGTGTGTCATGTCTACCAGTCTCCTACTGCGCCGTCTTGATAGGTCACGGCTTGCAAAACCTCCTGCTCAAAGGGATGCTTCGCGACCTCCGCCTCGTTGATTTCGATACCGAGTCCGGGGCGATTACCCGGACGCACAAGCCTACCCTTCTTCTCAATTTCGTAGCCTTCCGATACGATGTCGTTTCGCCAAGGCACGTCGCTATGCACCGATTCGCAGATGATGTAGGAGGGCGCAGAGAAGCCGAACTCTAATGACGCGGCTGTACTGACGGGTCCCTGCGGGTTGTGGGGCGCGAGGGCGACGCGATACGCCTCCGCCATCGCCGCAATACGCCGCATTTCGGTAAGTCCGCCGCAGTGCGTTATGTCGCATTGCAGGATGGAGCAGGCACGTTTCTCCAGATACTCCTTAACGGCGTGTTGTGTCACAAGGCGCTCTCCAGTGGCGATAGGAGTCACGACCGAGCGTTGTATCAGTGCCATATCGTCCACAACTTCGGGCCAGCACGGCTCCTCAAACCAGTACAGCCCATAAGGCTCTAAGGCTTTCGCGAACATCAAGCCCATGCGCGGCGAGGGGCGGGCGTGGCAGTCTACCATAATGTCTATGTCGTCGCCAACGGCTTCGCGCATCGCCGCAACGCACTTTTCGGCGTACTTTATAGGGCGTAACCCCTCAATGGGCATTGTCCAAGGAACCGCCATCGATTTAAACGCGGTGAATCCATCCTCTACCGCCTCCTGCGCCAACTCTCCGAATCGACTTGCGTCTGCGGGGTCGGTCTGGTAGAAGTCCTCCATACGCCCGCCCCCTAGATGGCAGTAGAGACGAATGTAATCGCGAACGGGTCCTCCCCACAAGCGATGACAAGGCACGCCATGCACTTTGCCGAGAATATCCCACAGGGCGATGTCGATTCCGCTTATCGCTGTGCCGCGCACAACCCCCGTGCCGTGCCAGAAGTGCTGACGAAACATCTTCTGCCATAGGTATTCGATACGGGTGGGGTCTTCGCCAATGAGCAGAGATTCGAGGTCTTGAATCGCGCCAACCACGCTTCGAGTGTGCCATTCGAGCGTCGCTTCGCCCCAGCCCCACAGTCCCGGCTGGTCGGTGACGACCTTCACGAAAATCCAGTTTCGCATACGCGCATGGCAGACGTGCGTTTCGATTTTGGTAATTTTCACGGTTTAGCCTTTCTCTACGTCGAACTGTAGCCCGATGCTCTCACGCCACATATCGAGCGTTCGCATATTGCCGAGGGTGTCGTCCCATGTCATGCAGGGCGCGGGGGCTTCGCGCCTGTCTATGTTCGCGAAGACGGTATCGGTCTCTATGCCGTAGAGGGGCGTTCCGCCCGTCACGACAATCTCTTGCGGGTCGCTACCGGACTTGCTGAGGATGATTTTGTTGTCGCCCTCGTTGGGGAACCAGGGGTTGGGGACGCGAATGCTCCCCGCCGAACCCCATACGCGCAGTTCGTTGTCCGTTCCCACCTGCGTCGCGCACGCAAGATTCGCAACCGCGCCTGACGGGAACTTGAGGCTCGCCGTCGCCTGCTCATCAACCCGCGAGATGTCGCCGATATGCCCCGTTCCTTTGACTTCAGTAGGCTCTTCGCCCGCCACAAGTCGCGCCATCGACGCGGTGTAGCAACCCACATCCATAATACCGCCGCCCGCAACGTCGTTCCTCATGCGGATATTCCCGTACTGGCTTCCCATGTTGTAACAGAAGTTGACCTGTATCAGCCGAATTTCTCCAATGGCTCCGTCGAGGATGAGTTCCTTGAGTTTCGCGGTCTGCGGGTGCGTGCGGTACATGAAGGCTTCCATGAAGAAGACGGGATACTCCTTCAGTTTCGCGAACGTCGCCACCGCTTCCGCGTGGTTCACCGTGAAGGGCTTTTCGCAGAGGATATGCTTTCCCGCCGCCGCGCACTTTAGCGTCCATTCGGCATGGAGGTTGTTGGGGAGCGAGATGTGGATAACGTCTACCTCCGGGTCTGCAAGTAGTGCCTCGTAAGAGCCATACCTGCGCGGCACGCCGAACTCGTCTCCGAATCGCTCCGCGTTCTCTTGCGTCCGGCTGCCTACCGCCACGAGTTCGCCCGTTTTCGAGGACTGTATGCCCCGCGCAAACGTTCCGCCGAATTTTCCTGCGCCGAGTATTCCCCACCTGAGTTTCGTCATGCTGTGTCTCTTTTCTAGTTCCCTGTGAAGGGTGATTATTGTTGGGTGTAGTTTCGAGGCGGAGAAAAGTTTCTCCTGTTTGATAAGCGAAAATCACTCAAACATAGGTGATTCGTTTTTTGCGATTTTTGCGAAAATTTCGATTTTATGATACAATACAGAGGGAGGAGTATACAAACTATGCCTACACTACTCGAAAACGCCGTAGCCTTGTCTGAAAGCGATAGGCGCATCGCTTCGGAGGCAAGTCCCTATCTGGAACAACTCGCCCTGCAACCGCATGACGTGCGAGTTCAGTTCGTAGGTGAAGCCGCCGCAAATCAAATCGTGTCGCTTCCTGCGTCTGCCGTGTTACTTCTAAATGAGATATTGAAGGAGATGGCTAAGGGAAACGCTGTCGCGATAACTCCCGTTCAAACTATGCTGACCACGCAAGAAGCCGCCGATATTCTCAACGTATCGCGTCCGTTTCTTATCGGTCTGCTGGAAGCGGGGAAAATACCCTATCAGCGATTGGGAAGCCACCGCCGTATTCTAACGCGAGATTTGATGGCGTTCAAGGAGAAGACGGATGCCGCCCGTGAAGAGGCATTTCGCGCTCTTACCCAAGAGGCGCAAGAACTGAACATGGGCTATTGACCGTGGTGAAACCTTGCGTACTCTACGACGCTTGCGTGTTCTATCCCGCTCCCTTGAGGGATTTGCTGATTCGCCTCGCTGGAACAGGAATGTTTCAAGCGAAATGGACGGATGCGATACACGAAGAGTGGATACGTAACCTGCTACACAATCGCCCTGATTTAAGCCGTGAACGCCTGGAGCGAACACGGGACAGCATGAATACGTACATTTTAGACTCTTTGGTAACAAGGTACGAGGAACTTATCCCGTCTCTCCAATTGCCAGATGAGAACGACCGCCATGTGCTTGCGGCGGCGATACGTGGCAGCTCTAGCGTTATCGTAACGTATAATTTGAAGGACTTCCCCGAATCAGTGCTCTCTTCCTATGGCATAGAGGCGCAACACCCTGACGAATTCATATTGAGCCTGTTGCAACTTGATGAGGAGCAGGTTTGCGAAACTATTCGCAAGCAACGCATTGACCTCAAAAACCCGCCGAAAACAGCGACAGATATTCTGGATACTTTTGACACATTGGGTTTGAAGCGAACTGCCGACTCCCTGCGTTCGCTTATCAGCTCTCTATGAAGCGGAGGCTCCTATGCCTATTTCTCCGGCGTCCTACTGCCCAAATGTTCCGCCGAATTTTCCTGCGCCGAGTATGCCCCACCTGAGTTTCACTATGTTGATTCTCTTTTCTTGTTCCCTGAGAAGGGTGATTTGGTTGCGTGTAGTTTCGAGGCGGGGAAAAGTTTCTCCTGTTTTTTGGGGAAAATAAGATGAATAGGGTAAGAGTTCACCCTTTGGGAAATGAACCGTAGAAGGCGCGAAAAAACGCACTCTACAAACCACGCTAGAGCAGTGCGCCAAACTTTCCAATTTCAAACCACGAAGGCTCCTCTCCTTATCTTAACAAGCCTATCGCAGAAACGACCAACCTGATAGACAAGCCCCTCTCCCAGAATTGGGAGAGGGGTGTCCGCAGGACGGGGTGAGGGCTAGGAGAGGTTGGGTGAGGTTATGTGAAGATTCCCACAACCCCGACTCTCCAATTGCCAGAGGAGTAACGAGAGGGGCTAAACCACGCTAGAGATCATGCCAAGTCGGAATAGGCATCCAGTATATGACCGCTCACTTCGGCTTTAGTCATTTGGGGGAGCGCAGACTGTCTACCGTCGCGTCCTATCAGTGTGACGATGTTGGTATCTACATCGAAACCCGCGCCCTCTTTTAGAACGTCGTTCACTACAATTATATCAAGGTTTTTACTGACTATTTTTTTGTTCGCGTTTACGAAAAGGTCTTGGGTTTCAGCCGCAAAGCCGATACTGCGCTGTTCCGGTCTCTTACGCCTGCCTATCTCGGCAATCACGTCCGGATTCTTGGTGAGTCGTAGTGTGACCTCCTCCTCGCCATCGCGCTTTTTAAGCTTGTGGTCGGCAATCTCCAAAGGGCGATAGTCTGCAACCGCCGCCGCCGCAATGATACCATTCACCTTAGGCAGTATCTCAAGGCAAGCATTTAGCATCTGTTCCGCCGTCTCCACACGCATAAAATTGACTTTCGGCGGAGGTGTTAAGTTCGTATGCCCGCTAACAAGGGTGACGGTAGCACCGCGCCGAACCGCCTCATAAGCGAGCGCGTAGCCCATCTTTCCGCTAGAGCGATTCGTCAAAAAACGTACAGGGTCAAGGGGTTCACGGGTCGCGCCGGCTGTTATCAGCAGATGATGCCCCGCCAGCGTCTGCGTAGCTCCTAGCGAAGCCGCGACTGCGGAGACAATGTCGCTCACCTCAGCGAGTTTGCCCTCCCCCACATCCTGACACGCCAAAAGCCCTGATCCCGGGGGAACAAGCTCTACGCCACGCGCCTGTAATATCCGTACATTTTCAACAGTTGCAGGATGAAGCCACATCTGCGTGTTCATAGCAGGGGCAATGAGAAGGGGGGTGGTTTTTGGGGTAGCGAGAAGGCAGGTTGTCAGCATATCATCGGCGATACCGTGCGCCATTTTCGCAAGGATATTCGCGGTAGCGGGAGCAATCAACACGAGGTCAGCCGACTGCGCGAGTTCGATATGCGCGATACGTTTAGAATCGGGCTCGTCAAAGATATCCGTAAGAACAGAGTTGCGAGTCAAGGCACGAAAGGTCGGTACACCTACAAACTGAGACGCGTTGGCTGTCAAGACGACGTGAACGTCTGCCCCCAACTTGCCCAACTGACTTGCGATGTCGGCGGACTTATAGGCGGCGATACTCCCGCTCACTCCCAGTAATAGACGCTTGCCTTCAAGGTTCATGGCGGTTTACCGCGCTACTGCGCCCTCTTTCTCTTTTACAGCCTCCGTCTTCTCAATCTTTTCGGGCTTTGTATGAGTGGTACTTTTCAACGGCGATTCGCTGACCTTACTACGCCCCTGCCCTTGAAACGCATCCCACTCCTTCAGCATCTCCGGTACGGTCACAAAAGTATACCCCTTCTCCTTCAACGTCTTAATAATGTGTGGGAGAGCCGTTGCGGTGTGCTGTTTGTCTTGACTATCGTGAAGCAGAACAATGTCGCCCGGATGTAACTGCTCCATCACAGCGGTATACACCTTCTCCGCGTTAATATGACGTGTGGTATCTGCACCTGTGTTCGTCCACAAAATAAGCGGATACCCTGCCTTGAGAGCCGCCTTCGAGTAGGCACTTCGCAAATTTCCGAAGGGAGGACGAAAGAGCCGAGTTGTTCGCCGTGTGATGTCGCGGAAGAGGGAATCCCATCGCTTAATCTCCTCCTCCGCCACGTACTCATCAGGATTCCGCAAGTGTGTGTATGTATGCCCACCGATAGCGTGCCCCTTGCTTACAATCTCTTTCACGAGTTCAGGGCGTGTCTTCATGTGTAAGCCCATTAAAAAGAAGGTCGCTTTGACGTTGTTCGCACTGAGAGTCTCCAAAACTTGTGGCGTGATGTTCGCGGAGGGACCATCGTCAAAGGTTAGAGCAACTATCTTTTTCTGTATGCCCTTTCCCTGATTACGAATTTTTACGCCCTGCATACTCTCTGGCACGTCCCACGAATAGCCCGACGGAAGCGCAGGCTCTACAGGCTTCACAGGGATAGCAGCAACCTTGACTGCGGACGCAATTTCGGTTGCTTTTGGCGCGTCTGGTACAACGGTGTACTGGCATCCTGTTAAACCACAAAAGGCAGATAAAACGGTACAGACCGTCCGAACAGTAGACATAAGGGAACCTTCTATTTCTTAACTCACCCTATCTCTCTCCGCTTAGGGGAGGGGTAGCGAGGACTATTCCGGTAGGGGTTTGCCACGTGTTTCGGGTGCAAGTGTTAGCCCCAAAAAGCCGACAATGTAGACACAGCTTACAATGCTTGCAGCAACGCGTAGTCCGTGCGTTGGATCATTAGCCACGCCATAGATTACAGAGAGTTTCCCCAGTGCGAAGGGCGGGCACGGAAGCCGAGCGGGAGCGCAAACAGGAAGGCGCAGGGTAAGTCGTGGATACCCCAAAAAGTCGCCTGTACCAATACAAATGCCGCAACAAAGAAGACTGCAAGTGCAGGTCTCCGCCCCCACCGTTCACTAAGTAGAGCATACGCCAACATTCCAAAGAATGCCCCTATCTGCTGCACGAAGAAGACCATACTGCGATAGTCAGTCAAGGTCTTCTTAATGGCTCCTTCTCTTGCCGATTCGGGTAGGGCTAGTATCGCAGAGGAGTGAGTTACAATAGGCTTGAGCGTAGAGCCAACGAGGTCGGGCAGGAAGAAGGCTACTCCCCATACACCCCCTACCCCCGCCAACGCTAGAAGCACCCCAGCAAAGGTGTTTCGCCGCAGTTCTGGTACGGTGAAGAGGTCGGAAATCTTCCCCAACTCCCCTGTTCGCGTCTGCTCTCGCGCCTCTCTCCACTTCTCTGGCTCCCTCACTGCAGAGCGTATCCAGAGTACAAGCAGTGCTGGAACCGCCCCTACAAAGTACACATACTGCCATCCAACACTACTTAACAGATAAGTAATAACTGCGGCAGCCATATTACCGAAAGCAGAGAGGGCTTGCAAAGTGCCTAACGCCATCGGGCGTGAACGATTGGGCCACACCTCTGCCACAAGCGATGCTCCCGCCGCAAACTCGCCGCCTACTCCTAATGCCGTCAGAAACCGACAGAGGGCGTACTGGTGAATATCGGTCACCAGTCCATTCAACCCCGTAAAACAGGCATAGATGAGGATAGTAATCATCATCGTGCGGGTACGACCTAGTCTATCTCCTAAAACACCAAAAATAAACCCGCCCGTTGCCCATCCTATCAAGAAGATAGAGGTCAGCATACCGCCCCAACTCTTCGCCTCCTGCTCTAGCTCTTTGCCCTGCAGCCCAGCGTGTTTAAGAACATCCAGTACGGACTGCTGGCGCACAAGGTTGAAGAGGTTCTGATCCATCGCGTCAAAGAGCCACCCTAACGCCGCAATGATTAGCACAACCCAAGCGTAGCGCGGTATACCTTGATACCACTTTAGATGCTTCGTGTTTTCAGGTTCAATGCTCATCAGCGGGAGCTCCTTTCACTCGGCAACATTGCATCTATCACAAAAGCAAGGCGTATAAGAGGATAGGGTAGCACTTCGGCTTGAGGGCGGCGCGAACAGGCACAACGTACAATACACTCCGCCACCTTTTCGGGAGTCTGAACAACCCCTTTCGGCTTGTACTGCTTACCCTCCAACCTATCAAAAAAAGCGGTGCTGGTAGATATAGGCAGTACCTCACTGACAGCAACACCCAGTAGCTTCGCTTCCGAACGGAGGGCAGAGGTGAATATGTGGCACGCCCCCTTACTAGCAACGTACGCGGAGACACCGGGCAACCCAAACCTTCCAGAAGCGGAGGTGACGTTAATGATGTGTCCTTTTTGGCGGCTCCCCATCGCGATAAGAGCCTGTTGGCAAAGATTGAACAGCCCCAAAAAGTTCACCTCAAACACAAAACGTAGTCCCTTCATCGATATATCAGAGACTAACCCTCCTAATCCCACACCTGCGTTGTTAATCAGTATATCAATTGCGCCTAGCTCCTGCTCCAAACGCGGAATAAGCCCATCCACCTGCTCTTGATGGTTCAAGTCCACCACCATAGGGAGTGCTTTGCCTCCGCTCTGACCAATGGCAACGGCAACCTTTTCAAGATCTTGCCTACACTCTGACAAAAGGATAACTTCGGCACCCTCATGGGCGCACGCTTTGGCTACCGCCTCACCTATCCCTGATGAGGCTCCTGTTACCAGTATTCGTTTGTTCTGTAATCTCACGAATGGTTCCTTCTTAAACTTGATGATTATAAGTGAAAGTATTGGGAGGAAATTGGAGGATGTAGCCCAGGTACCGCTACAGAAGATACTCTGACTAACGGTCTCGCTGAACAACAAACTCAGTCAACTGCTCAAAACACGCTTTAGCGGGTGTAAGCGGTAAAATCGTGAGTGCCGTATCCGACTCGTTCAAGTAGCTACACGCCGCGCTACGCGTCCGCTCAAAGCAGTCATACCGTTCGAGTATTTCGCAAACCGCACGAACATCCGCATCAGAAAGGTCAGGAACTCCAAACATCTGCAAGAGTTGGGCTTTCTCCTTGGTACTCCCCGCCTCCAAAGCAAGTAAAAACGGCAACGTTGCACGCCCATCCTTCAAGTCACTCCCACGAGGCTTACCCGTAATCGCCGGGTCGCCCGTATAGTCCAGAAGGTCATCCGCAAGTTGGAATGCCATCCCTATGGCATAGCCATACCGCGCTAACGATTCCTGAACCTCCTCAGCTCCCCCTGCAACCATTGCGCCCACCCGACAACAGCCCTCCACAAAGACCGCCGTCTTCTTACGCAGTATCTCTAGGTAGTCCTCCATTGCCAAATTTGGGTTGCCTGTTGCCCGAATCTCCATCACCTGCCCTTCGCTCATCTCAATCGTTATTTCGGAGACTGTGCGTATAATCCGAATATCCCCGTCCAAAGTAAGAAGGCGCATAGCACGGGCAAGAATATAGTCACCGCTTAATACCGCCACACCATTACCAAAAACCGAATTAGCTGTCGGTTTACCGCGTCGTGTTGCCGTATTATCCACTACATCGTCATGCACAAGCGTCGCCATATGTACAAACTCTACCCCCGCCCCAACCATGGCAATCCGCTCACGTGAGGCTTCAGGGCAGACAGCA
>JAPLCR010000202.1:1102-3058 GCA_026392135.1 Armatimonadota bacterium | reverse complement strand
TCGCAAGGTCGTATCAGGTAACATGGAGAGGGACGTACACTCTCACAAAATAAGGAGTTTTCGCGCTATGAAAGAGACCTTACAACAGAACTCAACCATGCCTCTAACCCGCCGCTCCCTTTTAGTGGCTGGCGGGCTGTCGCTCTGTTCCTTTGCGAGCGGGGCGGAAACCGCTATCACGCCACCTCGTTTTGTAAAACAGTGGGGGAGGCGCGGTAAAGGCGAGGGCGAGTTCGACATTTTAATCGCTATTGCCATTAACAGAAGAGACGAGTTATTCGTCACCGAATTTCGGAACAACCGCGTTCAGAAGTTCGACACGGAGGGCAGGTTTATCGCCAATATCCCTGTGGGAGAGTATCCGGGCGGTATCGCGGTAGATAGGGAGGGGCGAATCTACGTCGCGCAAATGATGTCGGGCATTATTGGCGTGTATGACGAGAAGGGGGCGAAACTTCACGAGTTCGGCGGTATAGGTAGAGAGCCAGGGCAGTTTGAACAGCCGGGGGGTATCGCCGTTGCGAACAGCGGAACGCTCTACATTGCCGACCAGGTGAATCGGCGGGTTCAGCATTTTACAGCGCAGGGCAAGTTTCTGCGGATGTGGGGGGAGTACGGCGTGGAGCCGGGGCAGTTTGGCGGGAACGAGAATCGCGCCAACCGTACAGGGGGTCCGCAGTTTGTCGCGGTAGATAGGCATGACAATGTGTACACTACCGAAGGAAGCGTGGGGCGTGTGCAGAAGTTTACGCCGGAAGGCGACTATATACTCTCATGGGGAGATAACGGAACACAACCGGGAGGCTTTGGCGGACGGGCGCGAAACCTGCCGGGTCCCATCGCGATAACTCTAGATAAGCGGGGGCGGGTGTGGGTAAGCGCTACGAATCACTGGGTGCAGGAGTTCACCGCGGACGGGAAGTATCTCCAACGTATCGGCGGCGCGGGAGACCAACCCGGACAGTTCAAAACGCCGCACGGTATGGTATTCGATAGCAAGGGGTGTCTGTACGTCTGCGATTCGCAGAACGCTCGTGTTCAGAAGTTCGCGGTTTCTTGAAAGAGGAGGCTTCGCAATGCAACAGAGGTTACAGGAATCGGAAGGGGAGAGTCGCCGCGTATCGGTTTCGCTCGGTGAACTGTCAAAGGTGTCGCAGGGAGCCGCCATTACGCCGGAAGCAATCGTTTCTATTCGGAAGAGTTTGAGCGACAAGAATCCGAAAGTGCAGGAAGCCGCCGTCGGGCTTCTTTTTGAGATGGGAAAAGACGGCGTAGAGCTCCTATTGAAAGTCATGCAAGAGGAAAATGTATGCCGCAAGAAGCGCGGTAATAAAATCGTTACGGTGTACGTTTCGTTCATCGTTCTGTTCGCAGTGATAAGCGCGTTCTCGCATGGGAACAGTTTCGGCGTTATAGACAGTTTTTCCGGTATTCTTGGCGCGGCGTTCGCGGCATCTCAGACGCAGAAGACCGGGGCGGTCGCTTTGGCGAAGTCTGAGGATGTACGCGCCGTTCCATTTCTTGTCGAGGCGCTGAGTTTTAATGAGAAGACGGTGTTTACGGAGGCGAGGGACGGGCTTATACGGCTATTGCCAATGATGCGCCTTGAACACGCGAACCTGCTTTCCCAAGAGAACCGAAGAGTACTCCATAAGCTTCTAAAGAAGAATCCAAGCCGTCGTGAGAAGTTTCCTGCCAAGGTGAGCGAACTGCGTTTTGCAATACTGAAAGCACTAGAGCAGGTTGGTGACGAGAGTTCGTTAGAGGTGGTGCAGGAGGTAGTGGATGACCCGCTACGCTACGAATCTCCCCAACTTCAAGAGGCGGCGGCGGAGTGTCTCGCCTACCTGAAAATTCATATAGGCAACGTGCAGAACGCGCAGACTCTGCTTCGCGCCTCCCAGTATACAGAGCATCAAGACGAACTGCTACGCCCTGCCTACCATGCGGACGATA
>JAPLCR010000202.1:0-1082 GCA_026392135.1 Armatimonadota bacterium | reverse complement strand
CCATTGCTTTGGGAGGGTATGATGTCGCGGATTGTTCACAACATTGAGTCGAGTAACGCGTCCCTGTTAACCTCTAAATCAGGGGCTATAACCCTCTGTCCGGAAGCCGACGCTCTTTTGCGCCAAAGGCTGACCGACAAAAATGAGTTGGTGCGTGAAACCGCGATGGAATTGAGTCTCGCGTTGAAGAGCGGTGATGTTGCTAAGTGGATTAAGGGGATGCTAAGTGACTATAGCCACCTGCGGCGCGATGCTATGTTAGGATTGCTTCTTGATATGGGACAGCTGGGAGTAGATTTGCTTATAGCCGTGATAAAGGCGGAACACATTCGCTTGCGACGAAAGAGGCAGTTCAGAGTTTTCCTTTCTGTCGGCGGATTGCTCGGCGTAGTCTTGCCTGCTGTTGCGACGCGGTTTTTCAAGGTATTCTTGCTCTAGCGAGGAGTAAAAATGTCCGCGCTATCCCAGTTCTGTTGGAGGTATTCGAGTACTCGGAAATCGATGTGAAGAGTGCGGCGCGTGATGGTCTGATTGAATTTTTGCCAATGTTATGTGTATCGAATTCTCCGCTTTTAACCGAAAAGCATCGCAAAATTCTCAATCAAGCACTTGGAAATAGGGATAAACCGCTTCAACTTGCGATACTGAAAGCCCTTGAACAGATAGGGGATCCGTCTTCACTTCCTGCGGTACAGGAGATACTCGACTTTCCCTATGCCGATTCATATAGGGACTTACAAGAGTCTGCCTCCCAATGTATAGGCTTCATTCGCATGAACAGTGATGAGGTGCAGAACGCGCAGACTCTGCTTCGCGCTTCCCATTATACGGAGAATCAAGACGAACTGCTCCGCCCCGCCTATCATACTGATGACGCTCCCGCGAACGAACTCCTACGCCCCAATAACAAGCCGGATGGCGAGTAGAGTTCGGGTAACGGGCATCCCTTTGCAGAACTGCGTTGTATTCTATCCACACCTTTTGTTTTGGGGATGGAACTGGTGGTTAGGTTAAAAAGTGCCTAAATATCGACAAAAAAGAGGTTTCTAGTAGGAGAATTTTGGTGTGTGTGCTGCCTAGCA
>JAPLCR010000611.1 GCA_026392135.1 Armatimonadota bacterium | reverse complement strand
TAGAGAGGTTCCGCCTCTCGATAGTGACCATTACCGTAGTGCAAGTCGCCCAAGCGCATAAGGAGCCGCGCCTCTGCTAGCCAGTCTCGCGCCCCTTCCGAAACAGAGCGGTACTCCGTCAGAAGTTCTGTGAGGTCGCGAATCCTCTCCTGTCTCTCTGCAAGGGGCGTTCCCATAAGGGCGGTGTAGTCGCCAGAGAGGAGGCTTTCCGTAGCGCGTGGTGCAGCGGTTTCGTTTTCAGGGGGCGCGAAGCGGTAGACTCCGGAGCGAATGGAGCAGAAGTCCGGGGCGGCTTGAATCATGGCGAGGTAGAGGTATTCGGGAATCCAGAAGACGACGCAGTAGGGCACGGAGCGGGTGAAGTAGTTCCGAATGGCGTTGATACGCAGTATCATGTCGTTCTCTATCACCTTGTCGCGGGCTATCCAACTCTCCAAGCCGTAGAGAAAGAGGGCGCGGGGCGGGTTCTCCGCCTCCTCCACTCTTTCCAGAAGGAGCGCTCTCAGGTCGTCAATGGGTTGTGTGATGGAGACGCGCAGGGCGAAGTTCGGGGGAAGCGCCTCCTCTACCTGCGATATCAGCGTCAGGGTGAACTGCCTCTCGTTGCACAGCGCGAAGTAGAGCGCGAAGTCCTTCGCGAGTTGCACCCCGCGTGCAAGGCGACGCAGTTCGTCCGCGTTCTCCTCTACGGAGGTCGGCTGTCTGTCGCCCAGCGCTGTCATAGGGCTTGCGCTTTCAGTCCCGCCGCCTTAAACCTCTGTAGTTCTCGTACAAGCGGATGCACGGCGTACCAAGGGGTCTCTTCGCCGAGAGCCTCCTCCTCCAAGCCATCGCTCCCGTTGATATACTCAAGGATAGCACCCTGTTGTAGCAACACTCGATACTCCGCATCGTCGTTCGGAATTTTCTGGTCGGCGGACTGTTCGAGTTTCGCGAGTTTATCCCAGTGCGCGATAGAGGCATCGAAGGTTCGCTTCGAGGCTCTGAGGGCTATTCGAGCGGATTTTTGCGTTATCGGAGCCTGATTCTCCTCCGTTATCGCCTCTTGGATGTAGTACATCAGAGTGCGAACATCCCCGCCGCTAAACTCGATGAGCGTGTTGGTAGCCGCGTCCTCGAAAACCTCTTCCCAGCGCAAGCCTTGAGAACGGGGCATCAGGTCTAAACGCTTTTGCAGAAGCACCTTTAGCTTCGCATAGCCCTTTTCATAAGGCTGATACTCTTTGCGGCGGCGGGTCTTCACCATCGGCAGGGAGAAGGGTTCACACCCATACAGGTTTCTCCACTCGCCCCCTACATGAGAACGCGCCAGAGAGAGCGGCAGAGTGAGAACGGTGTGCGCCGCCAACCCTCCCAGTTGATTAGAAGCGCCGACGAAGAGATGCTCTAGCGACTCGTCTCCCTCCTCCTTGCCGCTCACCTTGCGAATCTTTTCCAGATTGTCCAGAATAAGCGCGAAATCGCTGTAGAGTGTCTGCTCCCTCAACAGTTTTCTCGCTCTATCCAACAGGAGGTTTATCTCCGTGAGAAGGCTGTTTTCGTGCGGACGCAACGCCTCGCGAACCTCTTTTCGGGCGTTATGGCTGGTCTTGATTATCTTAAACTTGCTCTTAAAAACGCCTAGATTCCACTCCGCCTCCGTCGGCTCGACTTCGTTAAAGAAAATGGTCTTCATCTCTCTTAGACGCGCCTCAAAGTAGGAGTCTTTAAGTTTGATGTTGGCTTTGTCTTTTAATGCCGCCCCCACTTCCGCCACTGTCGCGAACAGAATATCGAAAAGGTGGACATCGTTCCTGTCCAGATACTCCTCCGCGTCCATATAGACGGGCAGTATCCGCCTCTGCCCAACGCCTTTCTCCAACTCTCGTGAGAGGCATTGCAGTTCGGATGATTTGCCGCTTCCCTGATGCCCAGTGAAGAGGTGACATTCGTAGTGCGTGGCTGTAGAGGGAAGCGAGCGTTGCAACTGTCTGCAAAAGTGGCGCGTGAACGCCCCGCCCCCGCGCACATCCTCCAAATCGAGGTACTGCTCTTTGGTGGCGGCGATTCGCGGATGGCAAGCGTTGTATAGAAATGTCAGCGCGTCGTCTAGCAGTTTCGGGTCTCTAGTCATTGTCGAGTCCTGTTTTCCTTTTGAGAGGCGATATGTCGCTACGCCTATTATACCTCAGCCCTCCCTCTTACCGCACTTCCAGAGTCGCGCCGCCCGTCTCGACGTGTAAATCGGGCGCGTACATAGGTTGCAGGAAGGTGGGAAGCGCCTTGTAGGTTCCCGGCGTTTTGGCGCGGAGGTTGTACTCTAGGACGTGCTTTCCGGCAGGAATAGAACTCGCGAAGAAGGCGATTTTCTGGTCGCGAATATCTATGTGAGACCACCAGTAATGCCACCCGCTGACTACCTCCTCCTCCGTTCCCCGTTGGGAGATAGAGCAACCCGCCGGATACGGGTCTTCGATAAGAACATGGTCGAGGTCTTGCGGCGTGTAGATAGTCAGGCGGACGCGCACGTTGTCGCCGACCTTGAGTTGGTTGCCGGTCTCCTCCGTTTCGAGGCTCCACACGCCCTTTTTGCCCTGTTTCGAGACGACGCGCAGATACTCGCGCTCAATGCGAAAGCCCTTCGGAAAGACCTCCTTGAGTTCGGAAGTCTGAAGCGTCTGCCGCATATCCAGCGAATAGAAGACGGGGCTATTTCCGCCGACGCGCTCCAATACGATGTCGTTTTTGTCGGGCTGTAGAATGGAGAGCGGAATCTTGATTTTCAGTTCATTCGATGAGGCGGCGTTTACAGCGATACGCTGAAACTCCTTGCCGTTGATGCGAACAACCACTTCGCCCGTCGCGCTCATCGGCGGTTGCGTCTGTAGATAGTCGCCGAGCGCCATTAAGACGGAGAGCGTGTCGCGGGTGGAGACCCAGTAGTCTCCAGTGCGCCGATACATCAGCCAACGCAGAGTCGAGCCGATATGCGGGTCGCGGGGGTTACGCGCTATCAGAACGCGCAGAGCCGTCGCCGTTGTAGTAAGGTCGCTACTAAAGGTCTTGGGCTTGCTCTCCCAGAAGGTCATGTTCCTCTTTGTAATCATGCGCGAGTCGAGGAGGCGCGTTATCGCCTTGTCCTCCTTACCCATCAGCCTATCCGCGAGGAAGAGGGTGGCGAGCGCCTCCGTACTCATGCCGTCGAGGCGAATCGCAGGGCGATATTTGTTGAACAACTCCCTGTCGCCTAGTTTCGCAAGGACATGAAGCAGGAGTGTGTGGTACTCGTTGTCAGGGTCTTCGTTCTCTTTCGTCGGCTTATCGAAGAGGCTAATGATGCCATTACGCGCCAAAGCCAATGTTTCTTTAGGAATAGGATAGCGTTGCTCCCGCGCCTCCGCGAGTCCGTAGAGCGCGTAGGCGGTCATCCAGAGGTTCGGCTCGTCGTAGCGCCACCAGCCCCACGTTCCTTTCTCCTTGTTCTGCATCTCTACAATACGCTTAATGCCCGCCTTCACCATCTTCTGAACCTCTTCGGACTTGAGCGGCGAGGCTCCTTTGAAGGCTTTTTGAGCCACGAGGTCGGCGAGATAGCGGCTTGTAGTCTGCTCTACGCACCCGTAGGGATAGCCCGTTATATAGTCCAGCGAACCCGTCAACGCCCCCATAAGGTTAGGAGTGAGGCGCAAGGTGAGTTTGGTGCGGTCAGGCGCAGAGCGCGGGTCGAAGCGAACCACCTCCGCCTGTGAACGTTCTGCCGTCAGCTCGCCGGAGAAGACCTGAAACTCTTCGCGCCCGTGCGGTTCGATAGGTAGCGGCATTTCTACGCCGTCGGTATAGGGACGCGCCCCGCCGAGCGTCCATGCTGTGACGCGCAGTTTCGCCGTCCCGGACTGCTCTGCGACCACATTCCAGTCTACGCTCCTCTGTTCGCCGGGCTGTAGGGTGATGCGTTGCGTGTTTTCGCCTTCGACTTTCAAGTTCTCCGCCTTCATTCGCACAAGGGCGGTCTGCACGGCTCCCGTATCGTTATGCACGATGGCGGTGAGTTGAGAATGGTCGAACTGCGTAAGGAAGCGGGGCTTCTCTAGGCGTAGCAGGAAGTCTTTTGTAGAGAGCAGTTTCGCGGTCTTCCAACCGATTCGCGTATCGGCGGTGTGCGCGACAATCGTAGCCCGCCATGTCGTCAGGTTGTCCTTGAGGGGGACGGTTATCGTCGCTTCGCCCTGCGCGTTCGTCTGTAGCGTCGGGTTCCAGTAGAGGGTATCGGGGAACTGCTTTCGGGCGGTCATCTGCGGCTCCGCCTTGTCCGCGTCGCCTAAGTACTCCACCGCGAACGAGAAGAAAGTCTGCACCCGGTTATAGCGTTGGGGATAGAAGTTCTCTTTTATAGCGGCGGGCGCATCTTCGCGCAGGGCGTAGATAGCCTCGTCTACCACCGCCATAGAGAACTCGGAGGGAACGGGAGCGCCCTTTCCGTCCGTCGTTTTCACCTTGTAGGTCACGGTATCCCCCGGCTGATAGCGGGGCAGTTTGCCGTTTTCGATAGGTCTATCGGGGGTGATGGCGATATTGATTTTGTGTTCGGCGGTAGCGACGCGCAGGGAGGTATTGCTCTGCGCGAATCGCTTATTCTGCACGTAGCACGCCCCCAACTCCACATTGGGTCCGTATTCGGCGCGAATGGGCAACTCCACTACGGTGCTTTTGCTTGTGATAGTTACGACGCGCTTATCGTAGATTCTATCGCCCTCTACCGTCAGCAGAACCGCCTGCCCGATTTTGTCGGTGTTGATGAGGACTCGCGCCGTCTCTCCCACCGCATAGTTGCGCTTGTCGGTGAGCAGAGTAAGGTCGGTGTACTGCATATCGAGGTTGTCGCCGGATTTTCCCACGACCCAAAGGTTCGCCCTGCCCAGTACGCCGCGCCCGTTGCTATCCTTCGCCCGCGCTTTCAGCAGAATATCGCCCGACCTCTTAGGCGTGTAACTGATGACCGCCTC
This sequence comes from Armatimonadota bacterium, assembly GCA_026392135.1. GTDB lineage: Bacteria > Armatimonadota > Chthonomonadetes > Chthonomonadales > Chthonomonadaceae > CAIJLM01. Next base: position 19,520 of record JAPLCR010000611.1, on the reverse strand, counting down.
TCCTGTCGTGTTGGTGGTTCCGTTGAGTGTCGCCAGTACCGTATAGACAGACTTCTCGCCCCCTGTGTCTCCTTGATTCTGCTCCCATCTCTGCCTGCCGCTCTCCAAAGTTATGGGTAGGTTAGGAATGGGGCGACCTAACTGGTCTTCCGCCACGATATGGATATTGGTCGGTTGGTTGGGAGAGACGGCGTAGCCTTCCGGCTGTATAAATAGCCGCGCCTCTCCTGCGACAACCTTCGCCTTGCCGTCAAGGCTGAGAGAGTCTTCCTTACCCGCAGGTAGAACCTCTACGTGCAGATTGAACTCCTGAATTTGAGGCGAATCGGGGTCTTTGAAGGTAGGCGCGGGGAATCGCAAAACCAGTTTGCCGTTCGCATCGAGGAAGCCTTCGCCATTTGTAGTCGCCGCTCCTGAGACCTCTTCGGACTGGTAGTGGTTTGCGTAGTCTGGTCTACCCTCAAATTCTCCCTCATCCTCTCCGCCAAAGCGTGAGCTGCCCTGCCAGTCCTCGCTAGTGTATACGTTCCACTTGACCTTCGTTCCCGCCATAGGAGCGCCAAAGTAGTAGTTTCCGCTAACAGTAAACTCCACCTGTTCGCCAGGAAGATAGTAGGGCTTTGTAGACGTAACCTTCGCCTCGAACTCCGGCTTCTGGTAGGAGGCTATCACTATGTCGTGTGTGAAGGTCTCGCCGCCGATATTCGTTACGAGCGTATAGACCCCAGTAGGCGCGTCGTCCGCAAGCGTCAGCGAACCAGAAAAAGTGCCGTAAGCGTTGGTCTTGAGAGTCTCTTTGAAATAGGTTTCGTCCTGCTGGTCATGCACCTGCACCTCCACGCTCTCGTTGGCGGGAACGGTGTAGGGATGCGCGATGTCGTCGGGGTTATTCAGCGGTTTTTTGTTATCGAGGTAGGGCACTTTCAGGCGGCGTGCAATACCCTTGAACTGAATGAGTTGACCGGGGCGATAGATAGGACGGTCTGTATAAGAGTGAACGCGGTATGCGCCCAGACTTTCAATAGAGTAGCCCTCCGTTGCAATGGCTTCGTCGTCGCCATGTTGTGCAATAATCCATAGTTTGTTCGCGTTTACGCTCTTCGGCTGTAGGGTAGATTCGCTCAACCCATTCGCATCTGAGACGGTCTGTGAGAGTTCCCTGTTCTGAGCGAAGACGCGAAGCGTTACACCGGGGAGAGGCTTTCCTGTCTGCATATCAACGGTATATGTCAGCATCTGACTGCCGACCCGCTTCACTACGATGGCGGTATCCGTCACCATGAGCCAGCTCCATTCGCGCTCCTTGCCGTGTATTACATCCATCAGGTAGAAGCCGCGTGCGAGTTTTCCGAAGTCTAGCCGCTCATAGAAAAAGCCCTCGACATCGTCCTCGCGAATAGGAACACTCTTCTCCCATATCTTCACGGGCGGAGGCATACCCACAGGCTTGAGCATCGTGTCCGGGATAGTGCCCATTTTCGCCGACTGTCCCCAGGAGTAGACACGAAAATCCTCCACACGGTCTGATTTGTTCAGTATCTGCGAAACACGAGTGCGGAAGAGCCGAATTTTCAGGTCGTCTTTGCGCGGAAACTTTTTCGAGTCCACGAATCCCGTCATTGCAACCTTCGCCCCCTCATTCGAGGCGAACACGCGAATATGTTGAACGACGCTCATCTTGGGGTCGGAAGGCTTGAGGGTAACGGCGACTTCGGCGCGTTCGCCTTCCATCACATCGAAAAGGTCTTCTCCGTTGGTATGTTTCAGGTTGGCGTGCAGAGTGTACCTATCCGCAGGAATACGAGGCATGAAGACACGCCCGTTCTTATCGGCGCGAAGCCAGAAGAACTCTTTGCCATTGGCTGATGAGAGGTAGACGCGAGCGCGGGAGGCGGGTTTTCCTGTACCTTCTACGGTAACTTTACAGACAAGGCTGCCTACAGGAGTTTGGTCTTCCATACCTGCCCGTAGCGCGAACCAGACGACGAAGAGCGCCACAAGTAGACTGAGGGAGCGCGGTGCGAGAGAGGCGACAGAAGCGAAAAAGCGAGAGCGCATCACTTCCCTCCTTGGGGTTCTGAGCGACGCTTACTGAGGAAGCGTTGTCCATAGTCGTTGAGGAGGGCGAGAACGCCGAGCGTTCCGAAGATGTAGGCGAGAACTTTAATCTTCATAGAGTTCGTTGCAAGGGAGTGTTCCAGAACAAGCCCCGACCACTGGTTCTGCGCCACGCAGAAGATAGTAGCCACGATTATGGGAATCCACGCCGCTTCGACGGGGAGGGCGGTCTCTTTCGAGGTCTCCGCCTGTGTGAGCGGATGCAGGGTCTGCCCCTCCGTGAAGAGTACACCGAGTGCCACGCCCCACAGTAGCCAGAGCGCCACCTTCGAGTCGAACAGGTAGATACAGAGCAGAGGAACCGCAACAGCGCACGCCCCTACGATAACAGCGCGTATCTTCGAGCCGCTCTCTTGGCAGAGGTAGGTCGCCAAAGCCACCGGACTCACCGCGCCCACGAGTAGGGCGAGAAGGCGGTAGTAGTCGTAGCTCTGGTCAGCCCACCCCTTGCTAAAGCGTTGGTCGTAGAGGCGGTAGGTGTAGAGTATCACCGCGAATAGCATGAGGCGAAGCAGGTGCAGAATCGCGTTGGGGGTGGGAGCGTCTTCCGTCTGCGCGTCGCTCATCAGCGCGAGAACCGCGAAGCTGACGGGAAGCCAACAGCCTATTAAGAGCAGTCCGATACCCAGCCCTGCGTAGAGGCGAAACGCGGTCAGGTTCAGGGCGATGAGAACGAGTACCGCCACCATGTTGTGTTGCCACCCTGTCGGCGCGAATTTCTCGATTTTACGCGCCCTGTCGGCTATCAGCCACCAGATAAGTATCCCCATCCCCAAGCCCATCAGCGTGATTTTGAAGATGAGAATATCTAGGGCAAAGCGTGTGCAAAGCCCCTTCACGAGCAGAAGCAGAAGCCCTCCCGCAACGACCAACTGCCCGACTCTCGCGCCGATAGCTCCGCCGTCCGCGCCCGGAAACAGATGCCCGCAGAGCCGCGTGAAGAGGCTTTGCATGGGGAGTTTGAGGGAGAGACGCGCTAATAGCCCGTTGGGAAGCGTTATCAGCGTGAGCAGGAACGGAACCGCTACCGCGATGATTAGAACAATGGAACTCCACGCCGTCTTCTCTAGCCCGCCTTTCAGCGATATGGGAGCGCGGTCTTCGCACAGCATCACGATAACGACTAGGGTTAGCAGGTAGCCCGTGCCGAGCGCAAGCGGGGTCAGAACGCGCCTGTCCTCCTTGCTTCCGCGTAGAAGAGCGCCTGCGACGGGCAACAGCATAGCCGTCCAGCCTATCGCCAAACCCATCATGGAGTCGTAGAGCGAATCGCGGAACCATATCAGAGGTACGGCGGCTATCATAGAGGTCAGGAATAGCCCCGTCGTTATAGCAAAAGGAAAGAGGGGCTGTTCGCCGTTCTCACGACAGTAGCGCGAAAGTTTCCGCGCCACAAAATAGGTCAAAAACGCAACCTCTCCCCCCATCAGAATCGCTTTACTGAGGGCTTGCCCTGTAGAGAAGAGCGGTGGTTTGCTCATCATAGTAAACAGATAGCCTACAACAAGAAGAAGCCAGCCGAAATTGGCTGCTGACTGGATAGCTTTGCCCTGCTCGTCCTTCGCTTTGGCGCGAAAAAAGAGAGCCAAACAGATGCCAGTCAGAGCGCCGATAGCACCGACAGAGAACGCGAGAATGAGGAGTGTACGACCCATGCTGAACCTTAGCCTTTCGCTCAAAAACGAGGCGTTTTATACCTACAGGGACGTACTATTATTACGTTTTGTTACACTGTTGTCAATAAGTTTTTTTAAGCGGGTTTACTCTGGAATAAGTCTTCCAGTTGAAAACCAGAAGCCCTCACCCTTGAAAACCAGAAGCCCTCACCCCCGTCCCCTCTCCCAATTCTGGGCGAGGAGTGACTAGGGCGGAAGACGACTCCGTTGGGCGATAGTCTCCCTTTCCCTAGAGGTTTTGGAAGATTTTAACTAGAGAGAGTCCCTAAGCGGGTTTACGGGGTGACAAATGAGATTTAGCGTCGGTTTTGAGAGGGTGTTTTGGGGCTACATCGTAGACGAAAACGTCCCCCTGCCCAAATTCTGAACAGGGAGACGCAGTATAGGTCAACCCATCTACGCAAACTTCGTCTGTAGCGAGTAGGGCTTGCGGTATTCGCGCTTGTAGGAGGAGGTGTTCTTGCCAGCGCGACCCACGATGTCCATCTTCTCCTTGCTCCAGCGCACCGATTCCCCTGCGAGGAGGGCGGCGTTTGCGAGGTGGCAGACGATAGTCGTCTGTGCCATCGAGGAGATGTTCGAGCGGGGCTGTTCACGAGACTTCACGCAGTCCACCCAGTTGCGCCAGTGGTCGGTAGGAACGGAGATGTTCTGGACGGGGATGTTCTTGCCCTCCGCGTCGCGCACTTTCCAGCCGCCGCGCCACACCATCAGCGATTTGCCGTCTTCTGCAATGAACTCCGTGCCGTGATTCGGTCTATCTGGATGGTCGCGCCCTGTCTCCCACTGCATAATAAAGTCGGGGTCTTTGAACTTCATTATTGCGAGGTGCGTGTCGGGAGCGGTGCGGTCGTCATCGGGCCAGGCGAGTGCGCCGCCATACGCCGAAACCTCTACAGGCATGGGCAGGTCGGTGTCTTTGCTCATCGCCAGAAGCCCAATATCCATCATGTGAACACCCCAGTCACCTGTCAGCCCGCATCCGAAGTTCAGGAACCAACGCCAGTTGCCGTGTGTGTATTCGGGAATGTAGGGAACCATTGTTGAGGGACCTACCCACATATCGTAGTTGAAGTTTGCAGGAATCGGTTTGCCCGCACTATGTTTGCCCATCCTTGCGCTGTCGCACGTCCACGCCCGCACATGAATCACGCGCCCCAACTTGCCAGAGCGGATATAGTCAACCGCACTATAAAACTCCGTTGTGCTTCTCTGCCATGTGCCTACCTGCACAATTTTTTTGTAGTGCGTCGCGGCGGCGAGCATCGCCTTCGCTTCGGTAATATCGTGGGAGATAGGCTTTTCACAGTACACATCCTTGTCCGTTTGGCAGGAGTGGATAAGGTTGAGGGCGTGCCAGTGGTCGGGCGTACCTACGATAATCCCATTTATGTCCTTACGCTCCAGCATCTTGCGATAGTCTTGGAATACCTCCGGCTTGCGCCCGTATCTCTCCTCTACGTTCGCAATATCGCCGGGCATACGCCCTGCATCTACATCACAGAGTGCGGCGACTTCGACTTCGGGGAACCCCATAAGATTCCTCATATCGGCGGCTCCCATGCCTCCGCATCCAATAAGCCCCAACACGATTTTGTCGTTCTTCATAGCGGGGCGGGGAGTGGAACTGGCTTCCGAGTGAACGGGTAGAAGCCCTGCGCCGAGTAGTCCTGCGGCGGTGGTTGCGCCGAGAAAGTCACGGCGCGTCGGCTGATTTTTCATGGTGACAAACCTCTCCAGTGATGGTGGGATGAGCGACTATTCACGCACTATAACGCTACCTAGGGCATGAACGGTCGAGAAAATAGACAAGAGTACATTTCGCGGGGGGGAGAGATTTCTCCTGCAAGAATAAGAGAGTTTACCAGAAAGTCGAAACTCGGCTCCGTACAGGTATGTTATACTAAAAAAGGCGAGAAAACAGTACCGGACACGCCCTAAAACTCAGGAAGGCTTTTCTTACCCCCTTGATACACGACCTTCGCGCCCTACAACTCTACTGTGACCTTGTAGAAACCCGCTCATTTTCTCTTACGGCAGAGCGTAACTTCATTACGCAGTCCGCCGTCAGCCAACGGATACGCACGCTAGAAAAAGAGTTGAATCGAAGCCTCATAGAGCGGAGTAGCGGGCAACGCGGTATCTTAGTAACCCCTGCCGGAGAGACGCTTTATGAAGGCGCAAAAGAGTTGCTACAACGCTCCTCAGAACTCATCGAACGCTTGCAGGAGATAGGGCAGGAGGTTGCAGGGATAGTCCGCGTTGTAACCGTCTATTCTGTGGGGCTACACGCGCTCCCAAAACGCTTGAAGCCCTTTCTTGCCCAGTATCCCAAGATAAATGTGCATCTGGAGTACAGTCAGACTTCACGGGTGGTGCAGGAGGTGTTATCGGGAAAGGTAGACGTGGGGATTATCGCCTGCCCCACGCCACGCCAAGGGCTAACACTCTACCCTTTTGAAGAGGACGAAATGGCACTCATCTGCGCTCCCGAACACCCTCTCGCGAAACGCTCGGAGGTCGCACTCGCAGAGCTGTCAGGGCTTCCCTTCATCGCTTTCGACGCGCACATCCCTACACGCCGCCTCATAGACGAAAAACTGCGGCAAGCAGAGGCAGATGTGGAGATCATTACCACCTTCGACAACATCGAAACCATTAAAAACCTTGTGGAAATTGGGAGCGGTATCTCTATTTTACCTCTCCAGTCAACGAAGCGTGAGGCAAACGAGAAAGCCTTGAAAGTCGTGCCTCTACGTGCAGAAGACGCTTTTACGCGCCCCACAGGTCTTCTCGTAAAGCAGACAAATCTGCGCTCTGCTGTGCGGGCGTTCGTGTCGGCAATGAGCCAAGACAGGCACTAGCTATGCCTCAAACCTCCCACGTTTTACGCGCCTCCTCCATTGTCACCGTTTTCCCCTCCATCCACGCATAGTGGGCAATAGGGTCTGCCCCCATCCACCGCTCATCAGCAGGCTCGCTTGCCCGTTGGTAGCGCGTATCGGTGGAGATTCGGAATCGGTTACTCGTATTCGTTAGAGAGCCGTGCATGGTGAACATATCGAAAATTAGCACATCTCCCATCTCAAATTCAGAGGTCAGCCAACGCCCACCATACCTCTCAATCATCTCCAGTGGGTCGTTAGAAAACGCGCCTGTAACATGGTCTCTGTCCACGTCCATCTTCCCGTATGTCTGCCGTACCCTCTCCATTGCCGGGGATTTGTGCGAGTCCTCCAAAATAACAAGAGGTCCCATATCATACGTAGTGTCGCCAAGGGGAGTCCAACAGGTGTAGACATTTCGGGTTCCGCGCCCCATGTACGGCATATCGTAGTGCGCCCCCGAAAAGTCGCCCTGCCCTATCAGCCGGAGCCACTTGTAGTCGAAGGTGAGAACAGGAGTCTCAAGGAAAAGCTCGAAGAGGTTCATTATCTCCTCTGACTCCACCGTCGCCAGAAACTTAGGGTTCCGAGTCAGCGTTTTACTCCCTCCCATAAACGCCCCTCGCGCTCCCTCCTTAATAATTCCCTCCATAAGTGGATAATCAAGGTCAATTTGACCGTTCTCCGCAAGGTTCTCCAACAAAAATCGGCGCGTCAGCTCTATATTCTCCCGCCGTTGCACTCCCCGTAAGAGCAGATAGCCATCTTCCTCCATACGCCTCTGTAGTGCCTTCGTATCCGAGAGTACGTCGTTCGATTCGCGAAGGCTTCCCAGTGCAGGGCTACCCAACTCCAGTGCTACTTCTGCCATTTTTAGTTGCATCGTTCGACTCCTCTCACTTATAACATCAATACAGGGCGACACCACGCCCCCGAATGCCCTTTAAGATTGATAGGCAGTTGCCATAAAGGTCTGCGGCATAGGAAGCGCGTACACCTCTTCGGGTATATGCAACTCCTCCACTATCCAAATACCGTTCCCTAGCAGGATGGTATGCACCGCCGCGTCGTTACTGCCGTCCCACCCGCCGATACCCCAGTGGTCTACGCCTAGCCCCCGCGCCTTCTTCGCCACAAGCCACTCCGCGCACGCCGGAGTAAGACGCGGGGACTGATAGAGCCATTTGCTTGTCCGTTCCCGAATGAAGGGTTCAATAACGTACCCCCCTGCCTATACGGTTAAATGTGACATATCGTCCGTAGACTCATCTTCTACATCTGACTATACTTCCAGTATGACTAACTCAAAGAAACAGATGCTAACCGCTCTAGGTAGCCTAGTCCGCAAGAGACGCAAGCACCTGAACATCTCGCAAGAGGAGCTCGCTTATCGCTGTAACCTTGACCGCACTTACATTTCAGGGATTGAGCGCGGTAAGCGAAACCCCTCTTTCACCATTATTGTTCAGTTGGCTGTTGGTTGCGAGGACACGGTATCTGGTCTTCTGAGTAGCCTGGAAGGCGAGATGCAAGATGGAAGAGATGCAGATTTACCGTGAGCGAGTTCACGCAAAAGCCTCCGAGCGGTATGTAGATGTTACGTTTTTGTATTCGGATGCGCCCGATTGGGATGGCTCTATCCCAATCGAATATAGGCGCACGGGTATCTCCTTGACCGATGCAACAGAGATAGAGTCTTATGTTTTGCAGTGCCGTGAACACTGTCACCCCGCAAACTGGACTGCTTGGCAAGCGGAACAAGCGGCATTCTGGGAAGCAAAGCCTAATGCAGGTACGACGCGCTCATTTTTTGACGGGCTACTCTCTTTTACTTGGAGGTGTGTGCAGTGCCAACTCACCTCTAATCCGAACTGGGCGCGAAGGATACAAGACATTAAGGAGTGCGGTTATACTATCGCAACACATACAAACAGGTTATGTAACCATTGCGATAAGAACACAACGCACTTGCTTTTAGTTCCGCTTCCGCGTGGAGGTATTACAGGGTACGAGGCTTGGTCTCCTGCGCTACGCACTCGCATTATCAACTTATTGGGCAGGTACGATGTGTACGAAGGCAAAGCGGTGAACCCGCATGGTCTATTGCCAGACCACAAGTTTCCTGAAATCAGATGGGACAGCAGTACTCGGCGAGAGTTCATTGATGACCTTACCGATGACGAAATACGAAATGACTTTCAACTGATGACCAATCAGCGGAATCAGCAAAAGCGGGAAGTGTGCCGCACCTGTTATCAGACTAAAAAGCGGGGTTATCCGTTCGGGGTTAGATTCTTCTATACAGGAGGCGAAGATTGGGGCGAAGCGATTCCTGATAGCGGAGCGGATGCCCTGCAAGGTTGTGTTGGATGCGGTTGGTACGATATGGCTACATGGCGAAGCGTGCTCAATCAAAACTTATCTCCATCTGCGGCTGTTGAAGAGGATGGTGCTGGGGTATAGGCAATTCTCCTTGATGAGTTACGTTTAGAGTTGGAATCAGTGCTTGCGCGATACACTGCGCCAACCGTGGAGGCACTGCGTTTCCGATTTGCCACATCGCTTTTTTCATGGAGCCTTCAAAGAGGAAGCTATCCGGAAAAGTTTGCAAACGAGCCATTTCACGCGCAGAGATGACGCGATTTAGGCTTGGGTGGATATGGGTACCTCCATGATTTTCCTTGACAGTCATGCTGGGTATGCCCGGATACTGACGCTTAAAAGCGTCGAAGAAAGTTGCATAGAGAGACCCTCCTGGAGGCACTTCCGCTATCCTTTTCATGAACTCTACGGAGTGTTTCGTCCACTCATGATTAATTTCTGGGATAGGGGTGTACTCAGGCAGGTCTGAGATGACGGACTCGATAGGATTGTACTGGTCAGGGGTAAGTTGGGGTTTCGGAAACGGATTTTGTAGCCCTAAACGGTTTGCAATGAAGATAGCGCGAGGACGAAATTGAGGTACGCCATAAGTTGCAGACTCTAAAACCGCCACTGAAGTATTAGGATAACCCGCTTCTGAAAAGGCTTCACATATCGCTTTGCGTACAGCCCCTTTTTGCATAGTGAGAATACCCGGAACATTTTCCATTACCACGTAATAGGGTTGTACCTCCCTCACAACACGCACAAACTCATGAAATAGGCGATTACGAGGGTCGCTAGGGTCTCGTTTGCCAGCGACAGAAAAACCTTGACAGGGTGGTCCTCCGGCGATAATATGCACCTGCCCCTTATTGGCTTGTTGTAACCATGAGAGGGGAGTGAAATCTTGAATGTCTCCGCAGAAGTGGCGGCATTGAGGAAAATTGCGCTTGTGCGTCGCCGAAGCGATAGGGCTTATCTCCACGCTAACAATCGGATTCAATCCCGCTTGAGCGAACCCTTGAGTTAGTCCGCCCGCTCCGCAGAAAAGGTCAATAAAACTGTATGGGGTGAGAGGAGGCGCGGGGTGAGTCACGTTGACGAATGTCTTGAATAAATCACTGGTATCTAGTTCAATGTCGCGTTGCACTCTCTCGTAACGCCCTAGTCGTGGTTTTTTTTGCTTCTGCTCGAACTTATGTTCTGTTTCTGCGAAGAGATGTTGACTGCTCATTGAATTAGGCACTTCCTTCTATAATAGTCCATTGTGACATATCGTCAACATTATTGTCCAGTGGTCAGAGCCTATTGAGAGGAGAAAATTCAGGGCAGGCTTTGGCGTAGGGCTCCTCTAACTTTATAACATCAATACAGGGCGACACCACGCCCCCGAATGCCCTTTAAGATTGATAGGTAGTGCCATAAAGGTCTGCGGCATAGGAAGTGCGTACACCTCTTCGGGTATATGCAACTCCTCCACTATCCAAATACCGTTCCCTAGCAGGATGGTATGCACCGCCGCGTCGTTACTGCCGTCCCACCCACCGATACCCCAGTGGGCTACGCCTAGCCCCCGCGCCTTCTTCGCCACAAGCCACTCCGCGCACGCCGGAGTAAGACGCGGGGACTGATAGAGCCATTTGCTTGTCCGTTCCCGAATGTCGCCCCACCCTGTCGCCATCAGGATAATACTATCCTCCGGCAGCTCAGCGGGAAGTGCCGCCGAGAGAAGTTCGGGCGTAATTTTGCCTTGTGGCTCTATCCCGCGCAAGTCGGCGAGATAGGCGGAGCCGAGAAACCCCTCTAGGGGCATCTCATCAATGGGCATTCCACCCGCTATTTTATGTAGGGGCGCATCAATATGACTCCCTGTATGGCTAGCGAGAGTCAGCGTCTCCCAGCACCATACCGCTTTACCGTGGCTTGAAGTCACCTCGGACTTTACCATCGGATGCGCCGGACAGTTGGGCGCGGTGTGAAAAATAGGTTGCGAGAGGTCAATTAGTCGCACTGTTTGGACTCCATCTTTCTATGCGCTACGCTACTCCAGCGGCACAGGCACACGCCGCCCCTCCAGCGCAGATTCTATTGCGGCAAAAACCATCGCGAGGCTCTTAATGTTATCGTGGCACTCGCCCATCGGGGTCTGCCCCGTTTTCAAGGCGTTCAGAAAGTCGCGTAGAGACCCTGCAATCCCCTCATACCCCTCTACAACTTCGCCCTCAATGGCGAGACACTTCGAGTGGAAACTTCCCGTCTCCTCGACAACATCCACATTCGGAGCATGCGTCCCGTCCCACAGAGCGGTTCCGTTCGCGCCAACAGAGCGCCACTCCCCCTCCCATGAGGTATGCTTGCCTTCGGAACACCAACTCCCGCTATAGGTGTAGCGAATCCCGTTTGACATCTCGAAAATGGCGGTGGCGCAGGCGTTCCCTCGATACCAACTCCACTCTGGATTAAACTCTTCGCAGTATACTGATACCGCATCTGCGCCCGACAGATAGCGTGCCGCATCGAAGGTATGAATTGCCATGTCGAGGATAAGCGGGCTAGGCATCTCGTCGCGGAAGCCCCCGAAGTGTGCGCCAATGTAGAAGTCGGAGTTCAAAATGCCCAACTCTCCCAGGTAGCGCGTAATAATTTCGCGATAGGCTTTCAGCCTATTGTTGTACCTTCGGCTCTGGCTCACCATGTAGAGTTTGCCCATCCGCTCAGAGGTCGCCACCATCTTCCGAGCCTGCTCCATCGAGACTGCCATAGGCTTCTCGCCAATCACAGGAATACCCGCCTCTAATGCCTGAACCGTCACGTCGCAGTGGGCTTCGGGGATGGTCACATCCACCACAAAATCGGGGCGTGTCTCCGCTATCGCTTTACCGAGGTCGTCTCCCGTGTAAATATCTGCGAACTCGTACTTTTCCGCCGCCTCTTTTGCCGCATCCGAACGAACATCCACCCAGCCCACAACCTCCGTATCGGAGCAGTCCTTGAGGTTAGCCCCCCACGCTTTGCCCATGCCTCCCGCCCCCACAATCACTGCCTTAAACATTTTTCTTCTCCTCCAAATCAGCCTCATCAACATCAGGCGTATCTAATAGGTGTACGGGATGTTTTGCCCGCCGCGCTATTTTCAGGTTCAGTACCTCCACAAAGACTGCAAAACCCATTGCAAAATAGGCATACCCTTTCGGAATATGAACGCCGCAACCCTCCATAATCAGGTTGCCGCCTATCAGCAGTAGAAATGAGAGGGCGAGCATCTTCACGGTAGGGTGCTTCTCTACAAAATGCCCGACGGGTCCCGCAAAACCAATCATGAAAAAGGTAGAGATAACGACAGCGAGTACCATCACTTCCACCTGCTTCACCATGCCCACCGCCGTCACCACTGAGTCTATCGAAAACACGAAGTTTATCCCAATAATCTGGATAATTACTGCCTTGAAGTTCGACTTTGCGTTCGTCGTAACGTGTTCCGCGCCACTCTCCAACTTTTCGTGTATCTCATGGACGCTCTTCGCAATCAAAAAGAGTCCGCCCACAAGCAGAACAAGATCTTGTCCTGTTCGCCCGAACAGGATGGGTTTTTGCAAGGAGAGTATCCACCCCAGCATCAGTAAAAAGAGGATACGAGGTATCAGAGCGAGAATAAGCCCCAGCTTACGCCCACGCTGTTGCTCTTCGGGAGGCAGTTTGCCAGAGATTATCGCAATAAAGATAATGTTATCTACACCTAGCACTATCTCCAGTGCAGTAAGTGTAAGAAGACCAATCCATGTTTCCGGTTTTGCCAGCCAGTCTAAGTTCATAAAATCCATTCCGCCCTCTGTTCGAGTAAAACTTTCACAATACTATACCCTCTCTCGCAATTTACGGGAACTCAGAGCGAGGAAATCGCATTATAAGCAAGAGAGCCTCCCTCTATCCAAAGTCACGCAGTGGGGGCACACAAGGGAGAATTTTATGTCAGAGAACAGGCAAAACCAGAGAGAGACTGCCCAGTTTGAAGCCCTGCTTCTGCCCATTTTGCCAAAAGCCTACGGAACCGCCTATCACCTCACCCATAGCCGAGATGACGCGGAAGACCTCATACAGGAAGCCTCCCTTCAGGCGTACCGCGCTTTCCACACTTTCCAAACGGGAACTAACTTTCAAGCATGGTTTTTCAAGATACTCATCAACCTGTTTCGGAACCACTGCCGCAAACGGAAGCGGGAGCCGGAAATCGCCATCTTAGACGATGCGCCCGACCTCTACCTCTACACTCAGACCGCGCAAACAGGGCTACAGAAGAGCCACAGTAACCCCGTCGAAGTGGTTTTAGAGAGGATGAACGAGGCGCATATCCGCTGTGCGATTGCCGCGCTCCCCGATGAGTACCAGATTGTCTGTATTCTCTACTTCATCAACGAACTCGCCTATCAGGAGATAGCCGATATGGTAGGCGTACCTGTTGGAACCGTCCGTTCGCGTCTGCATCGCGGGCGCAAAATCCTCCAAAAATCGCTGTGGCACGTCGCAGAAGAGGAGCATCTACTACCTATTACTAAAAAACTCTCTTACGAAGGGAACCCCGTATGAATCAACAAGAGCGCATAATAACGTGCGAAGAGACGTTTCGGCGTTTGGAAGACTATGTAGACCGAGAGATCTCCGCCGAAGAGATGGAGCGTGTGCGTCAACACCTCGCGGCGTGCGAAGGGTGCGCCCACGAGTTCCATTTTCAAGAGCAGACGCTTCAAGCGTTACGCAACCGTCTTCAACGAATCGCTATGCCGGCTACGCTACTCTCTCGCATCTCTCAGGCTCTCGCTCAAGAGTAGAGAGACCTGAAAACTACCTCTTCTTCGGAAGATATTCCCAATCGTTTGCAAAAGGCGAGGGGCAATGCCGCATAGTTCGCCCGCAGAGTCACCACATCCAGCAATACTCTACTATTTACCGAGACCTCCTCTAGCCCAACCGCTAGGTGGAGGTCTTCGCACTGCAAAAAGGCGGTATTCAGAAGAAGCGTTTCGGAAAGGTTCGCGTCGCGCACTATCGTGCGATGGAGGTTTGTCAGCGTCAAATCCGCTCCTGTGAAGTCGGCGGAGGTGAAATCAGAATCCCGTACCAGCGTTTGCGCCATATCCGCAAAACGGAAGTTCGCAAGCATCCCCTTCACTCTCACAAAGCGGCTCCCGCCAAAGTCCGCCCCTGTCAGGCAAGCCCCCTCTAGCATAACCTCGGTAAAGTCGGCAAACTGAAACTGCACGCTCTCCGCGTTCGCCCCGCTCAGGGTCGCAAACTCCCAAAGCGTTCGGCGCAGGCTCGCCCCCCGCAAATCCGCCCCTTGCAGGTCTGCGCCAAGAAACCTCGCTGTATCCGCCTTAACTCCCGCCAAACAACAGCCCTTCGCGTTCGTTGCGCTTAGGTCGGCTCCTTCGAGGTTCGCTCCACTCAGGTTCGTACTGGTTAAATCCGCCCAACAGAGGTTCGCGCCTTGCAGATTCGCTCCGCTCAGGTCTTGCTCCGCCAAATTCGCCCCGATAAGCGCGTACCCGGCAAGGTTCGCGCCGCGCAGGCTCTCTCCCTCTATCTCCGCTACTACTGCGCCCGTCTGTGTATGTCGTATCGTTATCACAAAAGACCTCTCTGGGTTGTAAAGTTGACTAAGAATCGGCTACAGTGATTCGTGAAATGAGTTCAAAGCCCTTGTGAAACCGTCATACTAATAGATACGTGAGTCAGAGTGAAGTACAGCATCGTAAATCGTGAAAATTGAAGAGTTTTCGTTCTTACCCCGCTCTTCCGTCATCCCTCTCTATGTTCCAACCGCGCTTGTTGAGCCATACGAGAGAGTAAATCCCCGCTAACGGCGAATTTTTCGTTCCACTGCTCTTCAGAGGCGAGTTCGTCCAGAATAACAGAGGCAATCGTGTTTTGCTCCGATTCTGGCAGTTGCGCGATACGTTGATATGCTTTTTCAAGTAGTTGGGTCATAGCGTTCACCTTTTGCGAATATGAGAAGCGTTTGCATTTTATTATACACGGTGTGGCGCGTTGGGCGACGGCTACGGTTCGGGCGGTTTAGAACTTTATGGGGCTACTCTGTTTCTCATTGCAGCGCCATGGGTAGGGCGACACTACAATTCGTGAAAAGAGTTCAAAACTCCTGTAAAACCGTTATACTATAGATACGTAAGTCAGGCTTTAGTTCGATACCAACAAACCGATAATCACAAGGAGACAACATGAAGCGTTTGGAAGGCAAAGTCGCCATTATCACAGGGGCGGCGCAAGGGCTGGGCGAGGCTATTGCCCATCGGCTCGCACAAGAGGGTTGCTTAGGGGTCGCGCTTGCAGACATTAACGGCGCGAAGGCGCAAGAAGCCGCCGACAAAATAACGCAAGCGACGGGAACTGAGATGCTTGCCGTAGCCGTCAATATAACGGAGGAGGCGCAGACCGACGCAATGGTGCAAGCCGTCCTCGAAAAATGGGGTAGGCTCGATATTCTCGTCGCCAATGCAGGCATCTTGAAGGCGCACGACCTCGTAGAGTTCCCCGCCGCCGAGTGGCAAGCCGTCATCAACGTCAATCTGGTTGGCTACTTTCTCTGCGCGAAGTCTGCCGCCAAAGCGATGATACCCAATCGAAGCGGCTCTATCATACAGATCAACTCCAAGTCGGGGAAGAAGGGTAGTTTTCGGAACAGCGCCTACGCCGCCAGCAAGTTCGGCGGTATCGGGCTGACCCAGAGTATCGCCCTAGACCTCGCCCCGCACAACATTCGTGTCAACTCCCTCTGTCCGGGTAATCTGCTCGATGGAACCCTCTGGCAGGAGAGTCTTTTTGAACAGTATGCGCGTACACAGAACCTTACGAAGGAAGAGGTACGTCGTAAGTATGAGTCACAAGTGCCGCTAGGAAGAGCCTGTACCTACGAGGATGTGTGTCACAGCGTGGTATTTCTCGCCTCCGACGAGTCGAACTACTACACTGGGCAAGCCCTCAATATAGCAGGCGGACAAGAGATGAACTAAACGTATCGGGGAAAATCGCCATGAACCTTCGCCGCAAACTGCAAACCTCGCTCATCACCCGCATCCTTTTCATAGGGATACTGCTCTTCGCGCCATGCCTATCTCAAGCCGAAGAGTTCACCACCTATCGTCTCGACCTCGACATGATAGAGGTTCCATTTGAGTACTATCAGCATCAGATACTCATTAAGGCGAAGATAAACGACACCGCAGATTTGACGTTCATGCTCGATACTGGAGCCACCTCCATCGTCCTGCATCACGGACTAAAACTCAATCTGGAAAAGACGGGGACGACGGAGTTCAGGGAGGCGGAGGGAACCAGCAAGGCGGACACGGTGAACCTCACAGAGGTCTCTTTCGGAAACAGCGAGGGGCAGGCGCACGTTGGCAACCTGCCCGCGCTAGTCACCAACTTGGGAAGCCTCAGTAGGGCTTTGGGGCGCAAAATCGACGGAATAATGGGTATTGCGGCGATTGCGGGCTATGTGGTAGAGTTCGACTACGCTAAGCGCGTGGTGAGGTTCTACCCCCGTCGAAAAAAGAACATCTCCAACAATAAACCCGACAATAAAAAGACGTTTCTGTTCACCCTAACCCCTATGAACCTAACCTCTAGCATCTCCGTAGTATCCATAAAAGGGAGACTGCACGAGAGTTACGACTACGACTTCCTGTTCGATACTGGTTTTGGAGGTCATGTCACTATCGCGAACGCCCCTGCCACTGAATCGGGTATCCTTACCGAAAAAACACCGCGTGTAGAGGGCGGGGCGTATTCACTCTCTCGCAAGTTCAGCACCGCGAAAATACGCACCCCCTATCTCAAAATAGGAGAGATTGACTATGCAGGGCACGCCGTTCAAGTAGACTTCCGTAATGGGGGCGAGCAGGGGCTGTTCGGGATTGTCGGGAACCGCTTCTTACAAAGTTACCGCGTCACCCTCGACTATGTACGCAAAAAGCTGTGGTTAGAGCGTAACGACGAACCCGAAGACTTCGACGAAATAGAGAGACCCAGTTTTGGTATCGCGCTTCGTATGAGCGCAAGTTCGTATCGCGTGGACAAAGTGACCGCGAAATCTCCCGCCTATGTTGCAGGGATACGCCCCGGAGATACCCTTGTCGCTATTAACGGCAAACCGCTCGCCCAACTCACCCGCGAAGAGATATTTACAGCGATACACGCCCCAACCGCTGAAATGACCCTGACTATTGCGCCGGGCGTAGACCCCAACCTTGGTGTACAGTTCAAAGAGATGACTGTTCGTATGAAGCCCGGCGTTCCGCTGGACTGGTAGAGAGGAGAACACCATGCCACAAACCCTTACACCCACTCCCTATACTCGCGAACCCCCGCCTAGTACCATCAAGTGGACGCGCCATCAGTGTAGAGCCATACGGGAGAGCGGAGTTCTTACAGGGCGCTATGAACTTATCGAAGGGGAGATAATATCTAAAATGGGACAGAACCGCCCCCATTCTTACGTTGTCACGCAAGTCGCCGTCTGGCTATTCGCTCTGTTCGGAGGACAGTTCGTACTCATTCAACAACCTATTCTGCTATTAGGCGAAGATAACGAGATGAGCGAACCGGAGCCGGACGGCGCGGTGTTACGACAGCCCGCCGCCGCCTATCGGGATGAAACTCCCTACGCTTCTGAGGTATTACTTGTGGTAGAGGTCTCCGATTCTACGCTACGCTTCGACCAAAACACGAAGACCGCACTCTACTCCCGCTCCAGTATCCCTGAGTATTGGGTGATAGACATTACAAAGCGGCAGGTATTCGTCTATCGCGAACCCGCGCCTAGCGGCTATCAGAGCGTCGCCGTCTACGCACCCGACGAAGAGATTGCTACATTAGCCCGCCCAGAGCAGGTAATTCGCGTCGCCGACCTGCTTCCGCTCTTGAGCCTCTAACCCACTTCCACATATAAAACAGAAGGAAAGTTGTGGAACGCGCAACCGTGTTCTCCTTTTTTCTGTCATTCTATACAGGTTGGTTTCGTTTTCTGCGCTCTCTTGCCGAATTTGCCTGAGATGCTGGTAGTGAAATGAGGAACCTCTCAAAAGAGGTTTTTTACCGTTCCCTGAATGCAGCTCAGCTGACCATACTTGGAGTAAACCTACCCATGTCGCTAATTGAACACTACCGCCTCCTGTACGAATACGAAAAAGACTGCAACCTGAAGATGCTCGCTATGCTCGAATCGGTTCCCGAAACCAGCCGTAGCGATACCCGATTTCAGCAGGCGGTCACGATTGCTGGGCATCTGGCGGCTTGCAGAGAGAACTGGCTAGACAATATGCAGGGAGAGGGCACGGAGCAGGTACATTGGTTCGATGAGGTGTGCGTTTTCATTGAGTTACGCCCACGTTTCGCCGCGATTGAAGCTCAGTGGACAGCCTATCTCACATCGCTTGACGATGCAAAGTTAGTGCAGGATTTCGAGTTCCCTATTGAAGACAACTCTCTCTACAGTTTGCGTACTGAGATACAGGTAGTTCAGCTTTTCGCTCACGCACCCTACCATCGAGGGCAAATTGCCCTGCTGGTAGACCAGTTAGGTGGCGAAACTGTGGACACCGATTACGTCGATTGGGCTGTTTCTGGCTGATATTAAGGTTTCAGTAGCCGTTTAACGCTCCGAACAGCGCGTTTCGGGAAGGAACCCATTGCCCTTGCTAATACGTAGTCGTCGTTAGCCCAAACAGAAAGATGTGTTATGCCCTCCCGAAATTCTGAACCTCCGCTCGACGACGAAGAGATTCCTCAAGCTCCCCTCAAACCTCATACTCCCACAGCAAGCCCGTTCCTCTCTCAACCCTCCACTCCGCGAGTTCTACATCGTCAGGTGTGGCAAATCGCTCTACCTGCCGTCGTAACTATGCTCCTGCAAACGGTAAATGGGCTGATGGATATGTTCTTTGTGGGGCATCTAGCTACAGGCAGTGAGGCGCTAGCGGCGACAGGTATCGGAGGAAGCGTCATCTTCCTGATGATTTCGCTTGCAATGGGCGTTGCCGCAGGAACAATGGCACTCGTGTCTCGCTTCACAGGCGCACAAGAGCCAGATAACTCCCGCTATGCAATGGGGCAGTCTATCACCCTCGCTACCCTTGTCGGGGCTGTTATGGGGGTTATACTCTATTTTGGGCGCGACGGGCTGTGCGCTATCCTACTCAACAGCAAATCGGATACCATCGCTCCCGCCCTCTGTAGTCAGTTTTTGGGCATGGCAATTACAGCCACTATCCCCATCTTCCTCATAAACGTCCTACAGTCGGCGTTTCGCGGCGTGGGCGATACACGCACTCCTCTCCTTATCACAAGCGTCATGATTTGCCTCCATATTCTGTGCAACTGGCTCTTTATCTATGGTAATTTAGGATTTCCGCGCATGGAGGTACAGGGTGCTGGGCTTGCGTTCGCACTCTCACAGTTT
>JAPLCR010000425.1 GCA_026392135.1 Armatimonadota bacterium | reverse complement strand
AACACAAGAGGTTTCAATGCGTCAGAAGAACAGACGTGAGAAGTTCTCGGATGTTCATTTTGTCAGACCAAAAACGGAAAAAAGTCGAGATTTTATCTCTTGAACCGACTCCTCTGCGAAGTTTCTCATCTTGTCTGCCTCTTTCGGCGGAAGCTCTATATCAAAGTGGTCAGTAAGAGTAGGCATCTCAGGCTGATAGGCGTAGGATTTAGGAACTTCATCCGATAGACTTAACCCGCTGAGAGTGCCCACCGCCAGCGTCCACATTCGCGGTACGGTAGTCATATTGTAGCCCCCTCCCCCTACTGCGACAATTGGAACCCCCAATGCCATCACGTCCTGAATGGCGGCAAGCCACCCCTGTGCACTGAGGCAGATATGTGCCAACGGGTCACGAAGATGCGCGTCCGCTCCCATCTGAAGCAGAATTGCCTCTGGTTCAAAGGCTTTCAGGATAGGCAGGACGCTCTCACGCCATGCACTCAGCCACACCTCATCGGTGGTATAGGGTGCGAAAGGCAGGTTGATACTGTACCCCTCCCCCTCTCCTATACCCACTTCATGAACGAATCCTGTGCCGGGAAAGAGGGTGCGCCCACTTTCATGTAGAGATACCGTTAGAACGGTTGGGTCGTCATAGAATAGCTCCTGTACACCATCTCCGTGATGCACATCAATATCTATATACGCCACCTTGCGAAACTTTTGGCGAAGGCGGTGTATCGCTATCGCACAGTCGTTGAAGACACAGAATCCGGCGGCACGGTCATAGTGGGCATGATGTAGCCCTCCTGCGATATTGAAAGCGATATTTACACCGTCCATTACCGCTTGTGCCGCGTCTATTGAACCACCTGTATAGAGCAGTGAGGCTTCGTACATTCCTGCAAAAATCGGATTGTCACCACCCCCCAAGCCGTAGCGGTGGATACCGGGCATATGGATACCCGCGCTTACCGACTCAACAGCCGTGACAAAGTTGCGGTGGTGTGTCTTTATTACCTCTGCTGTAGTTGCGGGAGAGGGAGACTGGAGTTCTATTGCCTCATTAAATACCCCATAACTCTGGAGGAGTTCGCAGGTCTTGTAGAGGCGCTCTGGTTTCATGGGGTGCTGTTCGCCCATGTCGTAATTTACGAATGTGTCTGAGTAGAAGAAAATAGGTTTGGGCATTGGAAAAATCACTCGCAAAGTACAAAAGTGTAGTCTTAAACTATAGCCGAAAAGCTACCGCCTGTCAAGCGAAGAGGAGATGGGGAAGGTGGGAGATGATGGGGTTAAACGCATTTTCACCTTATATTGGAGAGGTCGTCAAAAAAATTAGAACTTTTATCCATGAAACTACGTCTAACCGAGTGTGCCAACCGATTTCGGCTATTTCTAGCGATAGGTTGGATAATTAGACACTTTTGGCTAACCGTTTAATTTACGTTTTTTGTAATTGCTTTTGAGAAAAAGTTTCGTTTTGTGGTTAGGTTCGTCTTATCAGAAACGAGGTCTCTGTTCTAAACAGGGCGTAAATATGAGCGTGTATGCCGAAAGGCTTTATTGGCAAAGGAGGTAGTGATGAATCTCACGATGAATTACAACCTCGTCTTTCCGCGAAGCGGTCAACGGCGAAATGTCCAACTTCCTGACGAACCCTCCGAAATGAGGGGGTTACCGAATTTGGATGTAAGTGGAACGAAAGAACCTATTCGTATCGCGACTGCCAAGCAGGAGACGAGCGAAACCTTTCAGCATGAAAACTGAAGGGGCGTTTTAGAACGCACTCATTTACTCATTCAAACACAAGAAGGGATTGGAGCTTAGCCTCCAATCCCTTCAACCATTTTAGCCCACCGCCTCACAACAACTATTTCCTTGACATTTACCGCTTCGGATAGTACACTTCCTGATTGTTAAAGATATGACCACGGCACCCTTAAACGGTCTGTTCTTAATTACGGGAAGACAATATTAACCGAAAGAGTAGGATAGTAGACGATGTTACTGGGAACGCAGAGCATAAACGCTCAGGGGCATCTGGAAATTGGCGGATGCGACACGATTGCGCTCGCGCAAGAGTTTGGAACCCCCCTTTATGTGATTGACGAGGCGACTATTCGCGCCAACTGCCGCAACTACAAGGCGGCTTTTGAGAAACGCTACCCCAAAAACAGAATCTACTACGCTAGTAAAGCCTTTCTAACACTCGCCACTGCCCGCATTATCGCGGATGAAGGCTTGAATATGGATGTTGCCTCTATGGGCGAACTCTATGTTGCTCTACAAGCGGGTTTTCCACCCAGCCGCCTCGCCATGCACGGCAACAACAAGTCTTTGCGCGAACTGGAGATGGCGGTTGAGAGCGGCGTGGGGCATATTGTAATTGATAACTTCCGTGAGATTGAGATGCTTGCGGAGGTTGCCAAGAGAGCTAATAGTACGGTAGAGGTTCTCCTTCGTTCAACACCCGGAGTTGACCCACACACCCACCGTCTGATACGCACGGGGCAAGCAGACACTAAGTTCGGGTTCAATATCGCCGACGGCTCCGCCCTCAAAGCAGTAAAGCGCATACTCGAAATTCCTGAATTTGTTTTTCAGGGGATACACTGCCATATCGGCTCCCAGCTACTTGATGCAGAGACGCACGAGCAGGCGGTAGGCATCATGGTGAACCTTCTTGCAACCATAAAGCGAGAGACAGGGGTCGAGGTTCCTGAAATCAATATCGGTGGAGGCTTGGGAGTGCGTTACCTCTCTAGCCACGAGCCGCCTTCCTACGACGCATTTGCAGAGCGCATTACCACCTCCCTCAAGTGCGCCCTAGACAGCGCGGGGCTTGCATACCCTCTTCTGGGTCAAGAGCCGGGACGCGCACTCGTGGCTGAAGCGGGAACGACCCTGTATACTATAGGGGCTATCAAAACCGTGCCGATAACGGAGGAGCCGGGCACACGCACCTACGTAGCGATTGACGGCGGTATGTCCGATAACCCGCGCCCGCAACTCTACGAGTCGGTGTATGAGTGCCTTCTTGCAAATAAGGCGAACGAAGCAGCAGACACTATTGTTACAATAGCCGGAAAGCACTGTGAGACTGATATTCTCATCTGGAACACGCCCATTGCACAGCCAGAAGCGGACGATATTCTTGCCGTTCAGACTACTGGAGCCTATAATCATGGCATGGCAAGCAACTACAATCGCTTTTTGCGCCCCGCGTCCGTGTTAGTAAACGATGGGAAGGCAGACTTGATTGTTGTGCGGGAGCAGTTTGAGAATCTTACCCAGAATGAGATAATACCAGAACGCCTGAAAGCATAGAGAAAGGTCATTATGGAAGAGCCTAAAATCGAACATTTCCTGATAGGTTTGATTGTTCTCATAGTCAGCATTTCGCTTCATGAGTTCGGTCATGCTATCTCCGCAGATAAACTCGGCGACCCTGGTCCGCGACGAGATGGGCGGATTACGCTCTATCCGGGGGCGCACCTCGACCCAATGGGCTTTATTATGATATGTGTTACCATGTGGTATGGGTTTGGAATAGGGTGGGGAAAGCCCGTCATGGTACAACCCGGTAGGTTTCGAGACCCACGCAAAGGAATGGTAATAACCTCACTGTGCGGTCCCCTTATGAACCTCGCTTTGGCACTGGCGTTTGGTCTCTTCTTGCGTGTATTAATGGCAACGGGGCAACAAGAAGCCGCTCCCCTCCTGACCCGGTTTGCGGGTAGCTTCTTGATTATCAACCTAAGTTTGATGTTCTTCAACCTTATCCCTATTCACCCTCTTGACGGCGGCAAAATTCTCAGTGGAATGTTACCAATCAGCCTCGCCGAGCAGTTCGATAGCTTCATGTGGCAGTGGGGTCCTGTTATTTTGATAGTCTCCTGTTTTTCGGGAGCGGGGTTTATAGGAAAAGTCATTGGACCTGCAGTAGATAGTATGATTCGTGTCATTTTAGGGATATAGCACTTTTCCGCCCCCTTTGGGCAGTGCGCTTTTGTGTAAGGGTCTGTAAAAGAACAAGTTCCCGATATTGGGTAGCGACACTACTCGCTACTCCCTTGAAAAACGGAAGTTAAAGATTTACAGACCCTAAGAGTTCAGGGTTATGGCTCTTCACATACCCCCCCCCAACCTCTCCTTCGCAAAGGAGAGGAGCCTTCGTCGTTTGAGATTAGAGCCTGTGCGTGTTGTTCCAAGTAAAGGGCTTGTGTGCATTTTTTGCGTGTTGCGAGGGTTTACTTCCATACCCCTGAACTTTTACCTTTTTGTATTGCATACGTAGAGTAGCAGAGTAAGCACGATTAGAAGGAGACGATAACGGCGTGGCAGAATCATCACAAGGTCGGAAGCGAGTTTTGAGCGGAATGCAACCCACGGGCACAGGGGCACTTCATCTTGGCAACCTTGAGGGCGCACTCCGAAACTGGGTGCAGATGCAGGACGAAACCGAACTGTACTGCTGTATCGTAGACTGGCACGCGCTGACGACACGCTACACGGAATCCGACAAGATATGGGAGGCTTGCCTACAGGTGGCGGCGGACTATATCGCGGCAGGCATTGACCCCAAGAAAGTACCTGTTTTCGTACAGAGTCAGGTGAAAGAACACGCTGAGCTGCACCTCCTCCTCTCGATGATAACCCCTCTGGGATGGCTAGAGCGTGTCCCCTCCTTCAAAGAGAAGCGCGACCTTATGGAGAGTAAAGAGGGAGGTGATGAGAGCATCTCTTATGGTCTTATGGGCTATCCTTGCCTACAGGCGGCAGATATTCTGCTCTACCGCGCTCATGCGGTTCCGGTAGGCAAAGACCAGGCAGCACACCTTGAAATCTCGCGGGAGATCGCTCGCCGCTTTAATCACCTTTATGGTGAGGTCTTTCCAGAGCCGAAATCTCATATCAGTGAGACGACAGCAGTGGTTCCCGGTCTGGATGGGCGTAAGATGAGTAAGTCTTACGGCAACGCGATTTACATAGCAGACAGCCCAGACGAGGTGGCAAAAAAGGTGATGGGGGCATTCACGACACCGACGAAAATGCGAAAAACCGACCCAGGCGTTCCTGAGAACTGCGTGGTGTGCCAACTGCGCCGTGTCTACGATCCAGAGGGGTATAAAACCTCGTGGGATGAGGACAGAGCAGGTGAGCGCGGGTGTGTGCAGAGCAAGCGTGAGTTGATCGAGATACTAAACTCCACCCTTGATCCCCTTCGTAGCCGTAGGCAAGAGATACTCTCTGACCGCGCTGAACTGGAGCGGATACTGAAGGATGGGGCGGATAGAGCGCGTGAGACTGCTGAACAGACAATGCACTTAGTGCGCTCTGCGATGGGCTTTAAGTAGCCTTATAAGGGGTTAGAATGAAGTATGTGGTTACGGGCGCAACGGGGTTTCTCGGACGCGCCCTCTGTTTGCGCCTACTCGAACAGGGGCATGAGGTAGTCGCGTTATCGCGCTCGGCAGAAAAAGCCCGTAAACTACTTGGGGACGGTGTGACCTGCTACGCATGGCTCGGCTCTGCCTCAAAGGAGTGGAAAGCCTCTCTGCACGGGGCAGAGGTGGTCATACATCTCGCAGGTGAGGCACTCGCAAGCCAACGTTGGACACCCGAATTCAAACAACTCCTTACTACCTCCCGCGTAGACTCCACAAGACAACTGGTACTGGCTCTGCGTGACGCGGAGCCACGCCCCAAAACACTCATCTCTGCCTCTGCTGTTGGCTTCTATGGGAACCGTAACGACGAAACTATTACGGAAGAGAGTCCCGCGGGTAGCGGCTTCCTTGCTGACCTTTGCCAGAAGTGGGAGGCAGAGACCCAGCGTGCCAGTGAGTATGGAGTGAGAGAAGTACGGCTACGTATTGGTGTTGTGATAGGGGATGGAGGCTCCCTTGAAAAGATACTCTATCCGCTTCCTATTCCTATCTCGCCCTGGAAATTGGGCTTAGGAGGTCGCTTAGGGAGCGGAAAACAGTGGCTTCCTTGGGTACATATCGAGGATGTGGCGGGGCTATGTCTTTGGGCGGCAAAAAGCCCTGAGGTAAACGGAGCCATCAATGCAGTCTCCCCTCACCCTGTCACCAATGCTGAATTCTCTCGCGCCTTGGGGGGCGTTTTGAAGCGTCCCACCCGTCTGCCTGTTCCTGCCTTTGCGTTGCGCCTTCTGTTGGGTGAGTTTGCCGACGTAGTGTTAGACGGACAAAAAGTACTTCCTAACGTCGCACAAAGGCTAGGCTACTCCTTCCGGTATAGGGAGATAGGGGAGGCGTTGGCGAGCGTGTTGCTACCGCACTCTTAATCCCTCTGAATGTGGAAACTCTTCGCTATTACCCACGAAATCGCTTTGTAACGCCGTTGTGTAGTGAGAAACTCTCCTACCGCACCGTAATCTCTTGTTCGAGAGGGAGTTTGAGCCAGAAACGCGCCCCCTTCCCCAGTTCACTCACGACACCGACCTCTCCCCCGTGCGAATCGGCAACGCTTTTAATGAAGCGCGTACCTATTCCTGTACCGCCGATCGTTGTGCTAATAGTATTCGGAGTAAACAGTGAGGCTAACACCACATCAGGAATACCATGCCCATCGTCTTGAACTTCCAACTGGCAGTAGTTCCCAACAGGGAACTCCCCTTCGTGGTTGGTAGAGAGGCGTAGCCAGATATTGAATCCCTCTTTACGGTATTCCAAATCCCCTTTCATTACGGCATCTTTTATCGCGTTGAGAGCGTTGTTGATAAGGTTTGAGATAGCCCGCCCCACTAATCGGGCATCGAAAGGGAAGTAGGGAGCCTCAGTCAGCCCCTCTACATGAATTTTCACACGGCGGTTCTGAGCAACGACCCGTAAACGGCGTAGTTTCTCCTGCAACACTAGCCCGATGTCGTGCCTCTGCATATTTGTGGCTTGCGCCCCTTTAATATAGTCCGCGATTTCGCTGACCATCTCGCGAATGTCGCCGCACCCGTCCGCCATCGCCTGTTGCATCTCAGGGATCCAGTCCTTGAGGGGTTCAATAAGACTAAGAACTCTTTCGTGATACTCTTCAATAGTATCTGTTGTGTTGAAGTCAATGCTCTCAAGGTCATCAAGGAGAGGAAAGATAAAAGCGTCAAGAGTCGTGGAGACGGTGGTTTCAACGGGGGTGAGCGCGTTCTTAATGTCGTGCCCCAAGTCGCCCATTGCCCGCGCCACTGCTGCGAGTTTTGCCTCTTCCGCAAGCCGAAAGTTCATAATAGAGGTGGCGGCAAGGCTTCCAACAATCTCCATCAACTCCTGATCTTCGCCTGTGAACTCGCTACCCTCTTTATTGAGAGCCTGCATTACGCCAATCGTTTCGCCGCCCATAATTCTGAGCGGAATGGTCATAATACTCTCTGTGCGAAACCCTGTCGCCCTATCAAATCGTGCGTTATAGCCCTCTTTATGGGTATTGACGGTCAGCAGAGACTTACCAGTACGAAACGCAGTAGCCGCTTTACCGTCAACATCCTCTTCAGGGTCAATCTCCAAACCTATTAGCGCGGACTTGCCTACCACATAGCGAAAAATGAGTCGTCGTCTGTCTTTATCGTAGAGCAGAATAGAGCCGACAGGCGCACCTACTACCTCCAAGCCGACGTGCAACGTTTCGCGGAGTATGGAATCGAGGTCGCTTTTCGAGAACAACGCGGCACTGACCCGATGCACCGCGTCAATTTGACGTTCGCGCATCTCTAAGCGTTGCTGTAGAATTTCAAAATCCCAATCTCGATTACCAGTAGTCAAAATGCGTGCCCTCAATCCCGTACTCATGTAATAGTCCAGGGTATAGTGTTACCCCATCACCTCTTCCCAACCCATCTCGGAAAGTGTGAGGGCAGACTTTGCCTTCACATTGTGTGGTCTACCTACTCTCCTGAACCTGCTTGCTGAAAAAACGGTCTCATAGTAACCAAGCGTGAATCGCTTGTGCAAAATGGCGTGGTGCTTTCTCATTCATACGTAGATAGAGCGACGGCTCGATTAACTCCAACTCCATTAGAGCGAGCTGACCGCTTGCATCCCTAATAAAATCTATCCGTGCATAGAGGGGAACCTCGTCCAGAAGGCGTAGTATGGCTTCGCCCGCATTGAGAAGCTCCGTTTTCGCCATGAAAGGCTGGATATCACCTCCATGCTCCTCTTGCACCCGAAAATCGTTTGGCTGGGGTACTTTTATTACTGTATGGCTGTAAATGCCACTAAAATAGAAGAGCGAGTACTCCCCTTCTTTTAGGATGCTATGCAGGAACGGCTGAACCATAAAAGAGCGGTTAGCGAAAACTGAAGCCATTTCAGAGATCTCAGGACTGTTGGGGGACAACCAGAAGGTGTCTTCTGCCCCTGCGCTAATGGTGGGTTTGATGACGATTTCGTCCGCTCGCAGTGTGTCAAACCACCCTCTCACCTGCTGTTCACTGGCGATATTATCGCTCCATAACGTCGGAACAAGTTTCGCTCCGCGCTCTTCTAGTGGGCGCATATAGACCTTATCTGCGTTCCACCGTATGGTTTGAAGCGGGTTTGCTAGGCGGGTTTTGCGCTCAATTTCTGAGAGGGTTTCAAGAAACGCCGGAAGGTCTTTCTGATAGTCCCATGTTGTGCGAACAATGACAGCGGCGTACCGCTCCCAATGTGCCGCCTTGCTTCTCCATGACACGGCTTCTACGTTCCAGCCTAACTTCTGTAGCGGAGCATAAGCCAGTTCGTCATCGCTTACATACCCCTCCAAATCGTCCATTGAGAGAAAAGCAATCGTGTTCACTTGCCTCTCCTAGCCCTAAAATAGCTCTGCAATCTGTACTCCTAACGGTAGACGGTTCACTCTGTGTTATCGCTCATCGCCTCGCACGAACTGGCGTTGTTGTTCGCGTTGCTGGTCACGTTCCGCAATGGAATCGCGCTTGTCGTAGAGCTTCTTGCCTTTTGCTAAGGCTATCTCCATCTTGGCGAAGCCCCGCAAAAAATAGACTGTGAGCGGCACTATGGTAAGCCCCTTCTGCTCTGTTTTCGCCTTGAGTTCGAGTATCTGCCAACGGTGCAGCAGAAGTTTCCGCTTGCGGCGCGGCTCTACATTAAAGATGTTACCCTGTTCATAAGGGCTGATGTGCATATTGTGAATCCACGCCTCATTATGCTCTATACGGCAGAAAGCGTCTTGAAGGTTCAAGCGTCCTTCACGAATTGATTTCACCTCGGTGCCTGCGAGTTCCAGCCCTGCATCATACGTATCCATTATCTCGTATTCGAAGCGGGCGCGGCGGTTATAGGCGACTTGACGCTTACTCTCTTGCTTTTCCGCAGAGGCACTCTTGAGTGCCTTCTCGTTTTTGTTCATCATGCTGTCTTATCCTTATCTCTGTTAAGAAAAGAAGTTCTCTTTTCACCCTGCTATTTCCTCTCTTAATATCGTTATCTGTTTTGGTTCTGTAGAACTCTCCGAAACAGATAGGGGAGGAGGAGAGGCGGTTCAGAGCGAACATATAGGTAAGGGAGTTGTTACTGTTTCAGGGAGGCTGAAAAATGGACAGGCGAGAGTTTCTTTGGCAAGCCGGAGGTGGGTTGGGCGGAGTCGCTCTATCCTACCTACTTGGCATGGAGGGGGCATTGGCGGATACCCCCGCCAACAGTAAGGAGCGCACCAAGCTGAATGGCGGGCTACACCACAAAGCCAAAGCAAAGCGCGTGATACAGCTCTTTATGTCGGGGGCGGCGAGTCAGGTAGATACCTTCGACTACAAGCCCCTCCTTCAAAAGAAGCGTGGTGAAGAGTTCAACCCCGGCGGTAAGATAGAGCTCTTTCAAAGCAAGCCGGGGGTCATCACGCCAAGCTATTGGGACTGGAAACAGCGCGGGCAGTCAGGGGTGTGGGTAAGCGACCTCTTACCGCATATCGCCTCCTGTGCCGATGACATCGCCTTTATCCCCTCCATGGTTGCAAAATCCAATGTACATGGACCCGCTACTTTTATGCAGGCAACGGGGTTTGTGTTACCCGGCTTCCCTAGTATGGGTGCGTGGATAAGTTACGGATTGGGGAGCCTGAACTCTAACCTACCAACTTTTGTAGTCCTACCAGATAATCGCGGCGTTCCGCCCAACGGTCCCGCAAACTGGGGCGCAGGGTTTCTGCCCGCCTCTTCACAGGGGACAGGGGTTGCTGTTGGTGCGAAGAACCCTATTTATGACCTCTTCCCGCCCGAAAATGGCTATATCACCTCACAAAGCGAAAAGGAAGGGTTAGCGTTTTTGAACCAGATGAACCGCCGCCACCTGAGCCAACATCAGGGCGATACGCGGCTCTCCTCACGTATTCAGGCTTACGAACTCGCCGCCCGCCTCCAGCTAAGTGCCCCCGAAGTCCTCAACCTCGCAAGTGAGTCTGAAGCGACGCGCCAACTCTATGGACTAGACAACACCATTACAGAGGATATGGGGCGGCGGTGCTTGGTGGCACGGCGGCTTTTGGAGCGCGGAGTGCGCTTTGTGCAGATATGGAGCGGGGCAGACAACGGCTTTCCGCGCCGTAACTGGGACTCACACGAAGACATCCACCGTGATCATGGCGAAATGGGAACGGGTATGGACAAACCCACTGCGGCACTCATCAAAGACCTGAAAGCACGAGGCTTACTAGAAGATACTATAATCCTCTGGACGACGGAGTTCGGGCGAATGCCCTGTAGTCAAGGGGGTAAAGGGCGCGACCACAACCCTGACACCTTCACCTCATGGCTGGCAGGAGGCGGTATAAAGGGAGGGGTTGTCTACGGTGCTAGCGATGAGTGGAGCTATCGCGCCGAAGTGAATCCCACCTACTGTTATGATGTCCATGCCACGATTCTACACCTGCTTGGCATTGACCACACGCGCCTTACGTTTCGGCATAACGGTATTGATCGTCGACTGACGGATGTGCATGGTCATGTTATAAAAGAGGTATTAGCGTGAAACAGCCCCTCGCCGTTTCGGTGAGGGGCTAGGGAGTCTAGTCTCTAGAGGAAGTCTGCTATCACTCGTTTGGAGCGATTAGTGGTCAGGTGGGTCGGATGAAGATTAATGTATTCACCTTTTGAAAAGCGCAAGCCCTCACCCCCCGTCCCCTCTCCCAATTCTGGGCGAGGGGTGGCTCCAATGGGTTCCGATGGGCGTTTGCTAAACGTTGATGTCAATCATATTAGAACATTAGGTTCTACTTCTCGGCTATCTTTAGTGCATAGATATCTGCATCCTTCAAAAGCAGGCGCAAACGCACCGTTTTACCCTTCAGAGAGGACAACGTACTCTGCTTCCAGCGAATTTTCGCCTCAATTTCATCCCCAAAAAGCGGCTCCATATCCTTTGCTGTAAAACCCTCTATAGGCTTGCCCTCTGCGTCTAATATCTCCACAAGCACCGAACCGAAAGCGGAGGTTGCATAGTTCAAAACAAGGTGCTTACCTGTCAAACGGATAAGGCGCGTGGTGAACTCCCCCCCGGCAAAGTCTGCATGAACTGACGCAAAGCCGTGCTTTCGTAGTGTCAAGCGGCGCAGGCGGTTATCGGGCCACTCGTAATGCTCGCTAATGTACATCATATACTCATTCGGCGACATCTGCACGATTCCAGCGGCAGGCATATTACTACGCTGAGTCCAGTTCTTTTCATCCTGACCAGGACGAACCCACGCTTCCAAAAATGCCCTCTCCCAGTTCAATCCATCCCTACTCGACATAAACGCAGAATCGGAGAGACCTGCCTCCTTGTAGTTTGCGCGTTTCGTGCGCTCCGGATAGAACCGTTTGGGAAACGAGACAAGAATGTGCGGTGCATCAGGAACGGGGCGCGTAGCGTTCGTATAGAAATGCTGACGCGGTACCCCCTCTCTATAGAGATTAGGCTGAGGCTTATCCCAATGTACAAAATCCGTTGAAGTACAGCCCTGTATCGCTCTTGCACCCTGATAGCCGCTATCCAAAAAATAGCGCGAATAACAGCGATAACGGTGAAGTACAGTGTCGTAGAAGGCGGTATTCAGCGAGTCGAACGTTCCCTCCGTTATCACGGGGTCGGCTTGTAACTTCCTCCAGTGTATCCCATCCGGCGACGCAAAAGCATATAGCTTACTGTTTATGCCCGCAAGAGCTTTGTAACGCTCCGAAGGCTTTCCATCCGGGTTTGTGTCGAGAAACGGCGCAAAGTTGTGTGCCTCAACTCCTTGCCAGATGATATTGTTCTGCTTCGAGCCATTGAACGTATACAACCCCAAATTAGGGCGCGTAAAGTGAATACCATCTGTACTCTCCGCCATGCAGGTCACCTGCCTACCATCCGCATCCGCAGGGCAGTAACCCCGATAGTAGAGCCGTACTCTGTTACCATCCTGGATAACCGAGTAGTAGGCACTGTCTACTCCCTCCCAAGGCTTATCCGTCACCAAAACGACCTCCTGACGCACGGGAGTATTCAGGCGCAACCGCGCATCACGAAAACTCTCTATCAACCAGTCATCCACAAACAGCTCCCACCGTGAGCTAATCTCTACAACGGGCTTAGGAACAGTGACCTGCTGACCATACGCCGTTTGAGCCGAACACATCAAAAGCAGTGGGCAACAGGCGAGGGCAAAAAGCCATCGCGCCACTACACTCTGTTTCGTAATAGAGGTGGAACCGGCAAATAGTAAACCGTTTTTTAACATAGCACTACCCTCATTATCTCAACCTAACCTCACACTTGTAATAGCCTATCATATGCAACACCAGCTCGTAGCGTATTTCACAAATTCGGACTCCCTATTTTGGCGAAATTCCGCGATTACTGAGGTAAATATCAAAATTTGTGCCTTTCGACCTCTCCAAGCGATGGCACCAACAGGTACAATTGAAATTAATATCAACTTGTGAGGCTTTTATGACTCGACGGCTACTATGGTTCACTCTTCTCTACCTAAGTACTATTTTGAGCGGCACCGCTCTATCCGCAAGCCCTGCACCCCTATGGGCATACAACCTCAAAACTGAGTATCAAAAAGACCCTATTGCAGTGGAGGCTTCTGCCCCACGGTTCAGCTGGATGCTACGCTCCCATGTTCGTGCTCAGAAGCAGACTGCCTATCAAGTTCTTGTGGCTACCAGTAAGCAGACTCTCAAAGCCGACTTCGGTGATAAGTGGGATTCGGGCAAGGTCATGGGTAGTCAGTCGCTTCATGTCGTGTATGCAGGGAAACTCCTTACCAGCGGAGCTCTCTGCTACTGGAAGGTTCGCGTGTGGGATCGAGGCGGCAAGCCCTCCGAATGGAGCCTCCCCGCCCCCTTTGAGATGGGCATACTACACCCCGAAGACTGGAAAGCGAAGTGGATAGGCGACGGTAAACCCCTCCCTTCCCGCGAAGAAGACTTCTACAAAGACGACCCCATGCCCCTCCTACGGCACGAGTTTCGCGTAGAGAAACCCCTTGCACGAGCACGTCTCTCCATTGTAGGCTTAGGGTACTACGAGGCATTTATCAACGGGCAAAGAGTAGGAGACCGCTACCTCGATACAGGCTGGACAGACTACCGCAAACGAGTCCTCTATAGTACGTACGATGTCACTGCCCAGCTGCAAGCCGGGGATAACTGCATCGGAACAGTGCTTGGTAACGGCTGGTTCAATCCCCTACCCATGCGGTTTTGGGGGTCGATAAACCTACGAAACGCCCTTCTAATGGGGCGCCCCTGCCTACTCGCACAGATAACGCTCACCTACCGTGATGGAACCCAAGACATAATAGGAACCGATGAGAACTGGCAGACGGCGGAAAGCCCTGTAATACGCAATAGCATCTATCTCGGTGAACGCTACGACGCACAACGCGAAATTCCAAACTGGACGATAGTCGGAGGCGTAGAGGGATGGCAAAAAGCACATCTTACAAGCCCGAAAACAGGTGCATTACACGCCCAAACACAGCCCCCAATAACCATTGTCCGCACCATTCGCCCCCTGAAAATTGTAGAGCACGACCCCGGAACCTCCATCGTAGACTTCGGGCAAAACTTCGCGGGGAGAGTGCGCCTCTGGTGTAAAGGCAAGGCGGGAACAGAGATAAAGCTCCGCTATGGTGAACTGCTCAACCCAGATGGAACCCTCAATCCAATGACTGCTGTAGCTGGGCAAATCAAATCCCATAGCCCAGACTCTCCCTACGGAAAAGGGGCTCCCATTCCTGCCGAGCAGTCCGATACCTACATCCTGCGCGGTGGCGGCGAAGAGTCTTACTCTCCGCACTTCACCTTTCATGGTTTCCGCTACGTAGAGATAACAGGCTACCCGCGCCGCCTCACACGAGGGGATATTGAAGGGCAGGTGATGAGTTCTAATGTCGAGTCTGTTTCTGACTTCGCCTGCTCAAATCCAATGTTTGGGCAGATTGACATCGTAACACAGCGCACCTTCCAAAGTAATCTTTTTAGTGTGCAGTCCGACTGTCCCCACCGTGAGAAATTTGGCTATGGCGGTGATATTGTGCCTACCTCCGAAGCCTTCATGCTCCACTACGACATGACAACCTTCTACCAGAAAGCAGTGCGTGACTTCGCAGACGCAGTGCGCCCGAACGGAGGCTTGACGGAGACAGCACCCTATGTAGGCATTGGCGACAATGGCTTCGGAGGGGGAACGGGACCCATCGGTTGGCAGATAGCCCACCCCTTCCTGCTCACCCAACTCTATCGCTACTATGGCGACAAGAGCCTGCTAGAGGAGCAGTATGACGTGGCAAAACGTGCCCTTGAAACCATTCGATCCAAAACCCCAAACTTCATCACCCAAAGCTGTATCGGTGACCATGAGACGTTAGCACCCCACTCCGACGGTGTTGTTGCGACGGCGTTCTACTACCGTTTTGCACAACTCGTGGCACAAATAGCAAAGTGGATAGACCGCACGAACGACGCTGAGGAGTACACAAAGCTCGCCGAAGAGATTAGAAATGCCTTCATTCAACGCTTTGTGAAAGAGGGGGTTGTGGATATCGGGACACAGGCGTGTCAGGCGTTTGCACTCTCTTACAACCTACTCCCCGCCGACCAAAAAGACCTCGCGATGAAACATCTCCTCACAAACATACGCGAAGAGAACACAGGGCATCTCACAACCGGGATTTTCGGAACGCGCCTGATGATGGATGTCTTATCACAGTCGGGGCATGGTGGGGTTGCCTATACTATCGCGAATCAGCGCACATTTCCAAGTTGGGGCTTTATGCTCTCTGAGGGCGAGACGACCCTCCGTGAAACGTGGAAGAACAGCGATAACGTCTACTCCCACAACCACCCTATGTTCGGCTCAATAAGTGCGTGGTTCTATGAGCGCGTGGTAGGTATTCGCCCCGATGATAGCGCAATAGGCTGTGATAAAGTGACGATACGCCCCGGTCTGTTCGGCGATTTGAAGTACGCAGATGGACGTTACGAATCTATTCGAGGGCTAGTGGCAGTCAGTTGGCGCGTGCGGCACGACGGGAAATATGACATAGCCATACAGATACCAGTCGGCATGACGGCTACACTCCAACTTCCTACCTCCGACTCAACGTGGATAACAGAAAGCAAAACTGCCCCCCGCAAGCAGGCGGGAGTCACCTCTCTCGGTGTGCAGGAGGGGGTAGCGCTCTTCCACTTAGAGGCAGGGAAGTACCAGTTTCGCGCTCCCTTACCCCGATAGGCTGAACGTCTCATTACTGGTAATGAAAGGTGGGATTCATGCAAACAAAAGAGGCTTCATTAGCGTTGATGGTGCTTATGACTACCTCTCTAATGACGCTTCCCTCTGCGCGAAGGGCGGACGAAAAGCGGCAATCCGCTAAGCCACGCCACTCTGTGCTAGCCTACCTAAAGAAGATAAGCGGAAAGCTTACCGTCGCTGGAATCCATAACAGAGAGCCGAATAGCCGCCCCTCCATGCAGACAGACAAAGTTTTCGAGTTAACAGGGCGGTATCCGGGGTTGTGGAGCGGAGATTTTCTGTTTCGTGCTGAAGATGTCACCGCCCGCTGGGAGATGATCCATGAGTGTAAAAAGCAGTGGGAGGCGGGCTCCATTGTTCAGTTGATGCTGCACGTTGCACCACCGAATCAGCCCGAAGTCTGTGCATGGGAAGGTGGAATAAAGAGCCATCTCACCGACGAACAGTGGAAAGACCTCATCACAGAGGGCGGGATACTCAATAAGGCATGGAAAGCGCGGCTCGATATATACGCACGTTATCTACAGTACCTCAAGGAAAACGGTGTGTTGATACTCTTTCGTCCCCAACATGAAATGAATCAAGGGGCTTTTTGGTGGGGAGGAAGGCGCGGTGCAGACGGCACGGCACGGCTCTATCAGATAACGCACGACTATCTGCTGAATGTGAAGGGGCTAACGAACCTTATCTGGGTGTGGGATATGCAGGATATGAGCCGCGACTTCGCGGAGTACAACCCCGGAGAGAACTACTGGGATATTTTCGCATTCGACATCTACAGCGATGGCTACAACAAAAGTTGGTACGACTACATTCTACCGATTGTCAAAGGCAAACCGATGGCGATTGGAGAGTGCGAAAAGCTTCCCTCTCCCGCTATCCTGAAACAACAACCACGTTGGTGTTTCTTTATGAGCTGGGCAGAGCTTACCTTCACCCACAACTCCCCCCAACAGATTCAGGAGCTATACAAGTCATCCAGCGTTGTTACGCGAAACCTTCTGCCCAACTTCAAGGAAGAGCCTAGGCTTCGCTAACAGAGGGCACAACTCTTCGGAAAAGAGGCACTATGCAGTACATGGTCATTGAAACATTTCGAGAGGGAGACCCCATTCCCATCTATCGGCGGTTTCGCGAAAAGGGACGCTTGGCTCCCGAAGGTCTACAATACGTCTCCAGTTGGGTTACTCAGGACTTTCGCTACTGCTATCAGATTATGGAGTGCAACGACCCCGAACTCCTAAATCAGTGGATTGCCCAGTGGGAAGATATTGTGCAGTTTGAGGTTATCCCCGTTATGACCTCTGCGGAAGCTGTTGCCAAGATTACGCCTCGTTTGTGAGACTCTCCCACTCCTCAAACGTGTGCCGCTCCTCCTTCGCGTAGGCTTTCATTAAAGCGAGAGCCTTCTCTGTGGGGACGATGCGCGTCACCTTTTCTATAGGACAGGGCAACCACTCAACATGACCAAGAAGGCGACAGATAAGCGGACGCGCCGAATAGACAGCGCAACCCTCATTGGCAGTATCCCAGTAGCGGCACATCTCTACGCTCACCTCATCCCCTAAATCCACCCTTTTATTCTGCGCGAGAACGCTCTGAAGATGGGCGTGTTCCTTCAGAGGCATAGCCGCGATAGCGTCGCAAATACTCTGCCACTCCTCACGGGTCGCCGGAACCCCTTTCGCACAGCGCAAACTGCACGCCGTACATCCGCTACAGACCGATAAGTCCATATCCCCCTCGCAGGAGGCTGTTAGCGCAATAAGGGGTGAGCGTGTCATCGGCGAGTATGCAGAACGGCGCGGTCTTCGGCGATACGCCCATCTACCACCGAAATCACGCGGTCGGTCTGCTCTGCAAAGTGTGGGTCGTGGGTCACGAGCAGGAAGGTCGTTCCGTCTTGTTCGTTAAAATCGCGCATTGTGCGAAAAATCTCCGAACCCGTCTGTGTATCGAGATTACCCGTAGGTTCATCTGCAAGAATGAGCGGCTTACGCCCCGCAAGAGCGCGGGCAATCGCAACCCGTTGCTGCTGCCCCCCCGAAAGGTCGGTGGCGCGATTGTTCATACGGTCTTTGAGTCCAACCCGCTCCATTAGCTCCTTCGCCTCCTTTACCTCCTGCTTTGTGGGGGTGTTATGCGCCACATAGAAGGGCATAAGCACATTTTCTAGGGCGGTGAAGTCGGGAAGCAGGTAGTGGAACTGAAATATAAAGCCGACATACTGACGGCGAAGACGCGCTAACCCCTCGTCGTCCAGCGTTCCAAGCGACTCGCCAGAGATACGTACCTCCCCCTCCGACGGTTTGTCGAGTGCCCCAATTAGGTTGAGGAGAGTGCTCTTCCCAGAGCCGGAGGGTCCCACAATGGCGGCAAACTCTCCCCGCTCCACACGAAAGTTGATGTCCCAGAGTACGCGAGTCTGTATCTTGTTTCCATATACCTTCCCCACTCCCTCCATCATGACCATAGGTGACGCATCAGCCATAGCGAATCACCTCCACAGGGTCGAGCTTTGCGGCGCGACGCGCAGGCGCGAGGCTGGCGAAAACACCGACAAGCATCGCAGAGACCACGCTCTGCACGATATAGATAGCCTCTAGTTTCATAGGGAAGAGAGAGCCGGGCTTTGTCAAGTTATCACCAGGTATCTGCGCCAATGCCCAACAGAGGGCAGAGCCTGTAATACTTCCTACAATGGATCCTATCAAGCCTGTCAGCAGCCCCTGTATCACAAAAAGTAACTACTCAGGCTATCTCGCTGGGAAACGAGGTTTCCCTTTGAGTAGAAGTTGTAGTGCAGTCAATACCGATTG
>JAPLCR010000096.1:965-4814 GCA_026392135.1 Armatimonadota bacterium | reverse complement strand
CGAACTAGCGCGGGGGCGACTGCCTTCTGCCGGATACGAAGTTACATCTCCACCTTGCGGAAGCAGGGCTACTCGCTCCTGCCTGCTTTACAACAACTTATACTCGGGAACCCCATTTTTCCACAGGGAGAGGGTGAGTAGTTACGAAACTTTTGGGATTAGGAACAAATTTTCTTGTTTTATGCCACTTTCTCGTTCGGGAAAATGGCGGTTTTCAGGAAACTTTTCGCAAAAACGGAGCGTGAGTAGTTACGAATGAGTACAGTAGCATACTACTGCTAAAAGACACGCGATATGCAAAATATCACGCCCTCACCCATCACACCTGTTTCTACCAATACCCTAGTTTTGGCGAAGGTATTGAAAAATGAAGCAAGGTGTTTGGAACAACATCCCTACGTTTCTCGTCCAACAAGAGGGATTGCTGTGGCTCAAAGCCTCGTTGACCCCAAATAGTTCGACTGCCCCGGCTTAGTTTTCAGCCGCAAAGCCCGAACTGCTCATTACGAACGCAACTATCACAACTCAAACAGGAACACTGAATGCTCCGCAAATCAAACCAAATTTTCGTTCGCCTCGTAGCCGCGATATGGCTAATTGGTGTCCTCAGCCAAGCGGCACTTGGTCAAGCAATCTACGACAATTTCGACGCTTCAACGCCAAACACATCGTTTTGGTCTTTGAACCAGAGCGGTGGACCCGCCGTTTCACAAGGGCACGGCAGAGTCACGGTCTCTCTCCCCAAAACGTCTGCGGGAGATGTGTTCTATGCAGGTTACTCGTCCATTCCCTGGATAGTAGGCGACTACGATATTCAGGTTGACTACGCACTGCCTGCCTGGCCCTTTGCAAGTGGGGTTCGAGTAGGTCTCTCAGCGTCCGCAACGGATGGAAGCGAAGGCATGGCAGTAGAACGAATTAGCTTTGGCGACAACGACTTTGAAGGCTTTGGCTACCCAACTGATGCCTACCTTGCCCACTATCCCCCAGACAACCCGCAAGGTATTACCGCCACAAATGATAGTGCTGGAACCTTGAGGTTAACACGCATAGGCGACATCACTGCCGCGTACTTCTGGAACGCTACATTGGGTCAGTGGGTGTATATCCACTCCGCTCAGGCGTATGCTGGCCCCATCCACTTCGGGATGAGCGCATGGAGCCACGACTACTGTTTTACAAAACAGCGCGTAAAAGTCAACTTTGATAACTTTCGAGTCAATAGCGGTAACGTAATTTTGCCGATAACTCCTGTTGGACTAGAAGCACCCTTAGGTAAGCTTGTTCCGGAAGGGTCTACTCCGGAGTATCCGGCACAGGCATTTAAACGCGGACAAAACCTGCCTCTACAACTCAGACAGCTGTTCGGCGGCAAGACAATGACCTCACCGCAGGTCACTGCGCCTAAGGTTATTAGCCTCTCGCGAGATGGGCGAAGCGTAGATATATCTACGCTGAATCTGGACGCAAAGACCCCCAATAGTCACAACGTCTATTTCTCGACGGATAGCAAATGGTGGGTATACTGCCTACGCACAAAGCAGCTCAAGTCAGGCATCTATGTCATCACGCTAGAGATGTCTGATGGGCGCAGATACGACGCTGGGTTCGAGTTGAAATAACCGCGTTTGAGCTTGTATTCACAGGTTTTTGAAGTGACGCGCTCTTGTACTCAAGGTCTTATAAGAGCGCGTTTCACGTTGCTATTCGCGGAAGGAACTATTGTAGAACTTACTACGTATACTTTTGGCGGGTCAGCACACCCTATTCTTTAGGAATCCACACACATCTTCTTACAAAAGGACTCCCCACATGACTCGCATTTGTGTTCTCTCCACTAGCCCCTCTCGCGATTCACGCTCTCGTGAATCAGCAAAGTATGTCGTCAACCTTCTTGAACAGACCCCTGACATCACGGTGGACTATATTGACCTGCAAGAGACCCCTATTGACCTCTACCCTGGTCAAACTGAGGATGCACAGCGGAGCGATTTAATTCGCAGGTTTAACAGTGTGGACGGCTGGATAATAGCGGGCGCGGTTTACAACGGGGGAGCCTCTGCTCACATCATTAACTTTTTGCACTTTGCTTTGGATTCGGACAAAACCCCTCACGGGCGCCCATTCTTTTTGATAGTTTCTGCGGGAGGGAACAGTAGCCTGTTCGCATTTGACGAGCTAGGGGCGCGTATTCGCCGTGAAGTGAAAGCGGTAGAGGTTGGTGCTGCGGTGCTGGTGACGAAAGACGTTCCTGCAAACGAAGCACGTCTCAAAGCACAGGTGGAGCTATTCCTACCCCTTGCGGAGCTACATGGTCGATAGTACCTGTCTAATTTGCCATTTTTATCGCCCGATAAATTTCTGATGTACTGGGAGTTGTCTTTAATGCCTACCGGCTTTGAGGTGCAGGTTCGCACCGTAGAAGTGTATAGTGCGCCTGCACAGTCTCTTATTCGCCGCCTTTGCGACGAGTTGGCAGTAATGTATGACACTCCTTCGGAAGAGGTCGAGTGGTACTTCCAAGAGATTAAACCTGTTGAGCGTGGAGTGTTTGCGGTTGCGTTTTCTGAGGGTGAACCTATCGGGTGCGGAGCCATCCGCCCTTACATCGAGGATGCTCAAGTTGCCGAGGTGAAACGAGTGTATGTGGAGCCGCTATGGCGAAAGCGGGGCGTGGCGCGTCTGGTTATGCTGGCTCTTGAGGTAGAGGCGCAGAACCTAGGCTACCGCAAAATGCAACTTGAGACGGGCAACATTCAGGTGGCGGCGATACGTCTTTACGAATCGCTTGGTTATCAGCACTGCACGTGCTTTGGACACTATGCCAATGATCCCTTGAGTGTCTGCTTTGAGAAAAGCCTACCGACGGAGTAGCTATTTGAGAGGTTGGGGTAAGTGCTTAAGCAATAGACAGGCTCACCGTCTGCCCCACTACGCCCTCCTCCCTACCCTACCCCGAACTGGGAGAAGGATAGGGAGAGAAAACGTAGCCTAACCCCACGTAGAGTGAAACACACCCTCTTTGTCGGTGCGCTCGTAGGTGTGCGCTCCGAACAGATCGCGTTGGGCTTGTATGAGGTTTGCCGGAAGCCATGCACGGCGGTATGCGTCGTAGTAGGCGAGAGACGATGCGAATGCGGGAATAGGAATACCGCACTCAACCGCAACTTTAATGACCGTGCGCCATCCCTCTTGTGCCTGTGCCACCGTATCACGGAAGTAGGGAGCTAATAGCAGGTTTTGCAGGTCGGGTTGCGTGTCGTAAGCCTCTTTGATACGATTTAGAAAACGGGCGCGAATGATACAGCCCCCCCGCCATATCGTCGCAATTTCGCCCTGATGCAGGTGCCAACCGTACTCAGTTGCGGCGGCATCCATCTGCGCGAACCCTTGTGCATACGCCATAACCTTAGAGGCGTAGAGAGCATCACGTACTGCATTGATGAAGGCAGTTTTATCGCCAGAGTAGACTCCACTAGGTCCCTTTAGCTGTGAAGAAGCCGCAACGCGCTGATCTTTCAGTGCGGAGAGGAAGCGGGCAAAGACCGCTTCTGTAATCCCAGTTACAGGTACGCCAAGGTCAAGTGCAGACTGTGATGTCCACTTCCCTGTCCCCTTTTGCCCCGCTTTATCCAGAACGTAGTCCACCAAAAAACCACC
Source organism: Armatimonadota bacterium (assembly GCA_026392135.1). Lineage (GTDB taxonomy): Bacteria > Armatimonadota > Chthonomonadetes > Chthonomonadales > Chthonomonadaceae > CAIJLM01. Next base: position 1,154 of record JAPLCR010000096.1, on the reverse strand, counting down.
CGTTTCAGGGTCTTTGGTCTGAAAAATCTGCGCGGTAATTTCTATCAAAAAGGAGTCTAGATCGCCCTGATTCCATTCAGTGAACACCGCCCCAATCTCTTCATTGCTCAAGCCGCCCGCATTTTTAAGCAGGTCATACGCCTCGGCAATCAGCTGCATATCGGCGTACTCAATGCCGTTGTGTACCAT
>JAPLCR010000096.1:0-887 GCA_026392135.1 Armatimonadota bacterium | reverse complement strand
GGCCACTTGAGCCGAAATGGTGGTGAGAATGTCTTTAACACGCTCATACCCCTCTACACTGCCTCCCGGCATGATACTCGGTCCCTTAAGTGCGCCCTCTTCTCCACCAGAAACTCCTGTTCCAATGAAGAGAAACCCTTCGGCAGTCAGCTGTCTCAGGCGACGCTCTGTATCGGTAAAGAGTGAGTTTCCTCCGTCAATGATAAGGTCGCCGGAACTAAGATGGGGTTTGAGTGCCTCAATTACATCGTCTACGGGTTTACCCGCTTTGACCATAATAATAATGGCGCGTGGAGCGTCCATTGCGGCAACAAATGAGGCGATGTCGGTACTGCCCGTAAAGTCGCCTTCATGTCCAAAATCTTTGAAAAACTGCTCTGTTTTCTCTGCGCTTCTATTGTGTACGGCAATCGCGAAGCCCTTGTGGGCGACGTTCCTCGCCAAATTCTGTCCCATGACAGCCAAACCCGTCAATCCAAAATGGGGTCTACTCACTAGAAAAGTTCCTTTCGTACTCTTGCTATAGCAAAAAATAATGGCAGGAGTAGGTATACCCTGTTCCTGCCACTGCTGTAAACCCCTATTCGCATCTCATTTTGTCCTATTGACGATGCTGGATGCCCGGAGGATTGGGAGTTGGTTTAGGTTTGGGCTTGGGTTTCTGGCTAGCACTCGCACTCAAACAAACTGTGAGTAGGCACGAGGCTATCAGCAGGCGTAACGAAGGCTTCGCAGGTAGTACCATAGGGTGGGTCTCCTAATTGGGTTATGTGTCAGAGAGAAAAAGGTCTCAATAGTATGACGTGTGCTATTGTCACAACTGTTCATCAAAGCACTGCTTATTAGTCATTTTTGCTGTTTTACACTTGAGGGGCGGTATCCTATTA
>JAPLCR010000155.1 GCA_026392135.1 Armatimonadota bacterium | reverse complement strand
GTTTAGTAGAACAGACCCTCCGCTCCCACCAGCCTTTATTTGGTCGGCAAGTCCCTCTAGTGTGTAATAGGCGAAGTAGAGACCTGTTTCAGTGTTCAGTTTCACGCTATTTATCTGCTGGTTAGTCTGGGCAGGATGTCGGTTTATAACAACTAAGCCGGGTGTAGCAATGCAACTTACGCAGATGCTATTCGGAGGCAATGTTTTGTTTTGTTGAGTTGAAACGCCAATCTCAGAAAGTGTTTTCGCTGTTTCTGTTACGAAGACTTTTCCGTGCATATCAGGGATAGTGATAAACAGCATCTCGCCTCCGTAATTCATGGCATTATTGGTTGGAGGTGTCTTACCACAAATTACTTCGCCAAGTGCGTCAACTTTCCCAAATCTCCAATTATCAGGCATAACGCCCCCAAACGGCTCAAAATCCACGAACCACGAACGAAACAGCGTTCGCGCCATCTCTTCCAGCGTCGCGTTCATGCGTCGGTTGAGTTCGATTTTGTCGTCGAGAGCGCCGAGAACGTGGGTGATGGCACGCTGCTCTGCGAGAGGCGGGACAGGAACTTGTAGGCGTGCAAGGTCGCTCCCACGTATCCCCGCCGCCGCTACCTGCTCTACGATACCTTCAACATTTCCCCGCCCGACAGGAGAATTAAAATAATAAAAATAAAATGCAGGGTCGGCAATACGTGCATCAAGGCGGGCGCGAATAATATGCGATTCAAATGTTGTCTCTTCAATATTTCCTTGAAACAACACGCACTTACCCGCCCCTGATAACACTAATGATTGCCGTGCAAATAATAAGTCTCCACTGCGGAGTAGGAAGGTTCGCTCACGTTCAGGTAGCGCGACTCTATCCATAGGGATATTCCTAATACGACGATGAGCGAAAACCTCACCCATATTTACCATCGGAATACCTGCTCCGCGCACATCTTTGGGGCGATTCAATCCATTTTTAAGAGGGATTTCAAATACATCAGTAAAGGGTCGCGTTTTGGTCATACTCCCAGCCCTTCTATCGGGTTTTCAATCTTTGCCCGATATTCATTTGTGTTTTGTGTGGTCATAGTCATAGGTTGATTTTCGTGGTATAATTATATTGGAGGTTCGGTTTGCGGTGCGTTTACGCGCACTTGCAATCATTACCTCCTTTTTTGTGCCTTATGTGCGTGCCGTATACAAGTCGGACACCATTGTAATGCCGTAACTCATATAGGTTCTATCCTCGCGTAACCTCGTCTCGGCATCCATACCGCGTTCAGGTAAGCGAAAGCCTAGATTGATACAATAGATAGCGACATCAGCAGCTTGTACTGGATAGGTCATCTCTGATGCGACAAAAAATGGACTAGGAACCACCGCCGAGGCTCTGGAGCGTCCTGCTTGAGTCGAAGTGAAATACCTTTCTAAACAGCGCACAAAGCGACGATCCGCCGTGTTCTCAATCTCATCCATAATCAATAAGCCCGCCTCTTTTGTCTCGTCGAGCATATAGAAGTAGCGCTCTAGCAAAAATACAAAGTCTTTACGGAGAAAATCAGCCTGTTGGGCGGACGAAGGCGACTTCGTTCCTCTTGGAATAGCGATAGCGAATATCTTCGCGGAATGTGCCTCCATTAAGTCGAACAACCTATCCGCCATGAACAGACAGGCTTGACCATAAGCCGTAAACTCTTCCCTACGTGGCGCTCGTTTATCCGTCTTGCTTTGCAAAAACCCCTTTGCGTGAAGTCGCCGTGCAACATCGGGCATAGGCTCTTCTTGTTGCGCCCACCTAAAGCGATCTTTATCCAGTAGTTTGTGACCTTTGATTTCTCCTCCAAATTGATGCAGTTCCGCGCCAAACGCTTCTTGTTCCGCCCCGCGCATTGCCTGAACAAATCTCCAAACTTGGGACACATGAAGAGCGATACCGCCATGAACTTCATAAGGCATTGTTTTGTGGTCGTGCCCACTTTCATCCAGAAATAGTAGATAACTCATGTACACCTCCTAGTACGGGTTGCTATAAGACACATAGGACGTTTCATTCTCCATAAAATGGTGCCCATCGAGTTTCCCCTAGAGCCAGCGACCATTGCTTCCGCTGTTCTCGCAGAACTCGCGTGAAGGTCTGAACTCGTTCCCGAAAGGAGGGAGGCGTGTCAGAACGCTCCTCAAGTATGCTCAAGAGCGCGAGCGCATGGTGAAAATCACCCGCCTGTGCCCAGCCACTCGCCACGCTGAATCTGTGGCGTAAAGCGTGGGGGGTATCGCCTTGCGCTTCGGCGCTCTCCGCCAGTCGCTCCTCTATGGCGGCGGCTTCGGCGAAGAGTGACGCCGCTCGGTCGTACTGCCCCTGCTCTCTTAGGAGAGCGGCTTGCAGTAGCAGATTCGATTTACGGGCATCTTCCGCGTTGCAGTCAAAGGTGTTGTTCATAGTATGACTTCCCAAGAGTTCTTCAATTCGCGACGCACTGCGTCGTGAATCTGATGAGAGTGGAATTCGTGACGCACTGCGTCACATATTTGCTTTGTAGCCAATTCGGAACGCACTGCGTTCCGAATTGAGCAACTGTGAAGCCCTACAACACTCATAGCCCCATCCTCTGCAAGTTCTCTCGAATCACTCCCTCCAACCTATCCGACTCGGCAAACTGCTCAAGGAGTTGTTGCGATAATCGCGTCATCTTCTCCTGATACGGCTCCGCGTTAATATCCTCTTCAATCTCCGTCGCTCCCACATAACGCCCCGGCGTCAGAACAAACCCATGTCCCGCCATCTCTTCTCGCGTCGCGCTTCGGCTATACCCAGATACATCGGCGTAGCCCTCGCCCTTCTGCCATGCGTGGTAGGTAGCCGTAATCTTCTCAATATCCTGCTCGTTCATAACGCGCACCACCCGCGAAGCCATCTCGCCCATCTTCCTTGCATCTATAAAGAGCGTTTCGCCCGGACGCGCTTTCTTGCGGCTCAAAAACCAGAGACAGACGGGAATCTGCGTCGTGTAGAAGAGTTGGGGAGGCATCGCCACCACGCAATCCACAATGTCGGCTTCAATCAGCTTCTGCCGAATGTCGCCCTCTCCGCTTGTATTACTGGAAAGTGAGCCGTTCGCCAATACAAAACCCGCCTTCCCGCGCGGGGAGAGGTGGTGAAGGATGTGTTGCACCCATGCGAAGTTCGCGTTGCCTGTGGGCGGGGTTCCGTACTTCCAGCGAATATCGCTCTTGAGATGTTCACCGCCCCAGTCCGAGATATTGAACGGAGGATTCGCCAGAATGAAGTCGGCTTTGAGGTCGGGGTGCAGGTCTTGATGGAACGTGTCGGAGTGCGTAGTACCGAGGTTGTTCTCAATGCCCCGAATCGCGAGGTTCATCTTCGCCAGTTTCCACGTCGTCGCGTTCATCTCCTGACCGTATACCGAGATGTCTCCCAACTTTCCGCCATGTCGCTCAACGAACTTCTCGCTCTGCACAAACATACCGCCCGAACCGCAACAGGGGTCGTAGACGCGCCCTTTGTACGGCTCTATCATGCTGACAAGGAGTTGCACCACGCAGGAGGGGGTATAGAACTCCCCGCCCCGTTTCCCTTCCGCAGAGGCGAATCGCCCCAAAAAGTACTCATACGCCTGCCCCAATAGGTCGCGTTTGCGCCCTTCCGCGTCGCCCTGCCCTATGTTGCCGATAAGGTCAACTAACTCTCCTAAACGCCGCTTATCCAGCGCGGGACGCGCATAGTCTTTGGGCAGAACGCCTTTGAGGGAACCGTTCTCCCGCTCCAACGCCGCCATTGCCCCGACTGCCAC
>JAPLCR010000560.1:4168-5947 GCA_026392135.1 Armatimonadota bacterium | reverse complement strand
TACAACTTCTACTCAAAGGGAAACCTCGTTTCCCAGCGAGATAGCCTGAGTAGTTACCCAACGACTTCATCTTTCATGTCGCCGAGGATGCTAAGGGGGCGAAGGATTTGCTCAGCAACGCTGTGGCGAGAGGAGACATTGAGCTTGTAAGGAGCTTGCTTGAGCATGGGGCGAACGTGAACGTCGGTACCGACGATGGGAACACTCCGCTACATATCGCCGCATTCTTGTGTCGCACTGAGATTGTGCAACTCTTATTGGAGAAGGGAGCCGCTCCCCTTGCGAAGAATAATAGGAAAGAGACTCCGATAGATGTGGTTTCAGGCGCATGGAGTAAGCCCTTGGGGGAATTTTACGCGGCGATTGCCAGTTCAGAAGGATACCAAGCAGACCTCAAACGCATTGAAGAAGAGTGCCCTCAGATTGCGAAGATGCTTAGAGCAAAGTCCTTGAAATAGCGGGACTGGCTCCTCCGCTTACCTAAGTATCTCCTTGATGCAGGGTGGAGAAAGGGATTTCACACGATTTTGAAAAGCATGGAGGCACTTGAGTAGAGGAGACGAGTTGGATGAGTAGTCAGTTCGCATTAACAAAGGAACAGGTCAACCACTTTCTGGCGCACGGTCATGTTGTCCTCCACAACTGCTTTTCGAGGGAGGCGGCGGAAGAGTTGGTCTGTGATGCCTATCAGCAACTCGGATACGATCGCCATAATCCTGCTACCTGGGAGAAGCCTCTCGTTTTCATGTATCCGTCTGTCCAACCGCCGCTCAGGGAGTTCGCGCCTAAAGTCTGGGATGCGATTTGCCAGCTGATTGGATCGGAAGAGAGGTGCACCAACCCGACTCGTAGTGTAGGGCAATGGGTGATTAACTTCTGGCGCGGAAGAGACGAAGAGTGGGTTCCGCCCTCTCCGCAAGTGGAGGGTTGGCACGTGGACGGCAACTTTTTTCGCCACTTCCTGGATAGCTCGGAGCAAGGCTTGCTTGTCGTCCCGCTATTTTCGGATGTCGCAGAACGAGGAGGAGGAACGGTGTTGGCAGCCGACTCTGTACCGATAGTAGCGCGTTTTCTTCTGGAGCATCCAGAAGGCGTTCGTCCAGACGAGTTCGATTTTGCAAACCTTGTTTCTCAGTGTCGCGACTTTCGCGAGTTGACTGGAAGCGTTGGAGATGTGGCTCTTATTCACCCCTTTCTCCTGCACAGCTTCTCGCAAAACCACTCTGGAAAACCACGTTTTATCACCAACCTCTGTATTAGTCTCAAGGAGCCAATGGAATTTAACCGTGCGGATCCGCTCTGTTTTTCTCCTGTCGAGCAGGCTATTTTGCAAGGTTTGGGGGTGTCAAGCCTGTCTTTCCATCCTAGTGCGCCACGCGAACGAATACCTACATCTTGACAGAACGATGTAACCCAATAGGGTATCCAAATCACCGTTGGATGTCACCTTTATGCTATCACGCTTAACGCCTACAAGCATACCGACTCAACGCCTCTTGCTCGCGTCGTTTTGAATGCCATATTCAGTGGAGACAGTCCCCCGTAATTGTGCGTCCCTGACTTTTACTAGAGGAGAGTATTTTTGAAAATAACTTTTGCAAAGAGCATTCCGGAATCGTCGAAGCGGGTTCTGCGCCCCTTTAAAATATCCATTTGGTATCTAGTGTTAGCCCTTGCGGTGTTGCCTTTCGTTCCGCAACGTTGTATGGCGCAAAACGAGTATCTGGCGGGCTATCTCATTATCCCCATCGCCGAAAAGGTCGAGAGAACCTACAACGC
>JAPLCR010000560.1:0-4132 GCA_026392135.1 Armatimonadota bacterium | reverse complement strand
ACCTACAACGCGGGCTACTCGATGTATATCGCCGCCTGGCCCCTCTTGAAGACCTATCCGGGGCATCGCTTCCAAACCGGACTTCCGGGTACGTGGATGTTCGCCCAGTACGACGGAGAAGCACCCAAAGATATGTACTCCGATGTGGAAGGCGGGTTAGGTTGGTGGAGGGATACACGCTTTCCTACCACAACGCCGAAGTTCATTATGGGCGGCGTAGGTCCGAACTTCTCCGACATCGCCAACGGACCCGCGCATGGGTGGGGTACGTGGGAGGAGCCGCGAGGAGTGTACGGCGTAGCGCAACTAAGTCCCTGGTTGCTGTTCCCCATAGACGGCTTGAACCTGAAGCAGGGAACTTGCGGAGAGATGTTCGGATACGGGTACTTTAAGCTTCCGCTCACGGAGCCTAAGCCCGTCACCAATGGAAAAAACGTTCCTACTGGCAATCACTCTTGGACGCTCTTCCTAAACACCGCAAACTTTAAGGGACCTGTCGCCTTCTTTACGCCTTATTTTTGGTCGGGAGCCAGTTTGAAAGAGTCACGGCTATCAGGGAAACTTCTCGATAGCCGCCCGGTAGATCCTGACCGACACGTGCAGATGGAGACGCAGTACATCCCGTGCCGAATCGCCAAGGATTCTAAAGGAGAGTCCTATGCTCGAATCGCTCCCACTGCTTTTCCTCGCAACTCCGAAGATGCCTCTGCGCTCGTGCATCAGGACAGTGCGTACAACAACACGGCGCTATGGGATTCGGTAGAGGCATGGTTCGCTGGAGGTGCGCCTAGCAACGGCGTTGTAGACCCCAAAGGAGCGCATATACGCACCTTTAGCGGGCGCGGACGCGCAACATGGGAGATATACTCCACCGAAGCGGGCGACAAAGAGAAAAAGACTCCTATTGCATGGAACGCCTTCGCCACTCCTACCGCCATCAATCCGAAGACCTTCGGCTATCAATGGAACTACACGAACACAACGAAAACAGTCACGAAGGACGGACGACTCGCGACCCTGCCGGAATACTTCCGACTGGAGAAGGATGCCCGGAACGGGAAGGAGATATGGTCTCCTGTAGCGTCGGAGACGGTTCCTGCGGAGACAGGGCTGCATCAGTTGAAGTGGGAGCGTCCCGTCGAACAGAGCGAGGGAGCCTATACCACTCCTAACGATGTGAAGAGTAGTTGGAAAACACCGGGACCCGCCGCAGGTCCGTTCAAGGCGCGACTGGGCGACGGCAGCGTTGTCACCTACTACTGGTATCGCTTTGCGGATCAACCCGCTCTATTGAACGCGGATTTGACCGACGCGGAGCGCGAGCGTATGCAGAAGAGGGCGGAGATGCTACACCGCGCCTGGCGCAAAGATAAGAACTATCTGCCGCCGCCTACAGTTGGGAAACTGGCGCACCTCGACCCCGCTCAGGTAGTGAAGCCCCCCAAGGGATTGGAAGTCGGTTATGTGCCAATCGCAACAAGGCAGGAGATGGAAAAGCGTTAAGCACCTTGTTCTAGCGAATCGAGATTTTAAGACTCGATGCGCTAGAAAATTGGTTCGTGACGTATTTTTACATAATGCGCTGGGAAATAAACACGTAAACTAGCGGTGCCCTGTCGTCGCGAATTCCGCGCTTTACAAAAGTGAAGGCGAAAGAGGTACACTAAACCAAATAACTCCAACTTCAAGGTGAGTCAAGAGATGATCGCTAATAAAAACCTCGCTCCCGCCTTCGACATAACGCACCGCGACAATCTGCTGAATCACGTCTCGCGGCGCGACGTATTCTCGCAACTCGGACTCGGCGCGACGGCTCTCGCCCTCACCGCGCTTCTCTCGGACGCAGAGGCGCAGACTCCCGTTGTGCGCGGCTACAACCTCCTGCCGAAATCGCCGCACTTCGCTCCAAAAGTCAAGCGGGTTATCTATCTTTTCCAGAACGGCGGTGCGAGTCAGGTAGACCTCTTCGACCCCAAGCCGGAACTTAATAAACAGTCTGGGCAGAAGCCGGGCAAGGGCTTTGTAAACGATGTAGACGAAAAGAAAACGGGAACATGGCTCGGTACTCCCTTCGCATTCAAGCGGTACGGAAAATCGGGCATGGAACTGTCGGAACTCCTGCCGGAACTTGGCAGACACGCCGACGAAATCGCGCTCATCCGCTCCATGGTCTCTGAGCATGAGAACCACGAACAGGCGTGTTGCCATATGCACACGGGTTCGCCCGTCGCAGGTCGCCCGACGATGGGCGCATGGATAACCTACGGGCTTGGCACAGAGAACCAGAACCTCCCCGCCTATGTGGCGTTACTCAGCCCCACCGGACAACCCGTAGACGGTTCGCGCAACTGGTCGAGCGGGTGGATACCGCCTGTGTATCAGGGAATGCCTGTGCGTTCCACAGAGACCTCGCCTATTCTGAACCTCGAATCGGGTATTCCGCAGAATGCAAACGAGGCTCGGCTCCAGTTCCTCCAAACGCTCAATCGCGAACACTTCAAGACCCACGCGGACAACCTCGAACTGGATGCCCGTATCGCGAACTTTGAGCTTGCGGCGCGTATGCAACTCGCGGCGACGGACGCGCTGGACGTAAACAAAGAGAGCGCAATAACGCGCAAGATGTACGGGCTAGACGAACCCGCCTCCGCGGTCTATGGGCGACAGTGTCTTATGGCGCGGAGACTGGTTGAAAGGGGAGTGCGTTTCGTGCAGGTGATGATGGCGGGACAGCCTTGGGACACGCACTCCGACAACGCGAACCAACTTCGCTCCCTCACGAAATCCACCGACCTGCCTGTTGCGGGGCTTCTCGCGGATTTGAAACAGCGGGGACTGCTGGAAGATACGCTGGTTATCTGGACAGGAGAGTTCGGGCGAACGCCTTTCGCGGAGGGCAAGGACGGGCGTGACCACCATAAGCGCGGCTTTAGCCTCTGGTTTGCGGGGGGCGGCGTGAAGGGCGGGACGACGCACGGCGCGACAGATGAGTTTGGTTACCGCTCCGTACAAGACATTGTCACTGCCTCCGACTTCCACGCGACGATACTGCACCTGCTCGGTCTGGATTTTCAGCGGCTCACCTTCCGCTACGACACCCGCGACCAACGCTTGACCGATGTACAGCCCGCAAAAGTCGTGAAGCCTGTGTTGGCGTAGAGGGAAACGAATATGCTCATTGGATACGTGAGCGACGAGGACTACACGGCTCTCCCCGATGTCGCCGTGGATTTCGAGCGGGGCGGTCAGGTTGTCTACTCAACGCGCTCCACGGCGACAGGCGCGATACTCGGTGACCTGTTGGAGGGAGAGTATCGCGCCACTCTTGTGAAGGCGGGATATGGCTCCAAGCGCGTTGTCCTGTCGTACCAGGTTGGCGGCTATCCGCACTCTTTTCGCCTCCTTTCGGATAGTCTACTCGGCGCTATGTCTCCAAAGTGGGTGACAGGCGGCGAACGCGCCGAGTTTGCCTCTATCGCTACGGGTTGGAGAAGGAGTTCGTTAAGCTTATCGGCTGGTACGACGCGCACGGGGCGCGTTCCGTCATGCAGATAACCCCCGATGGCGACTACTCGCAAACAGGCGTAGCGTGGAACCGCGTAGGGTGGGGGAGCCTCCACCATACGCAGACTATCGAAGCGCCGTCGCGAAGCGGACTGTACTATCTTCACGCCGAAACCTCTCAAGGAGAGTTCTTCTCCTTCCCGTGGATTGTCGCTCCCTCTGAACCTACTGCAAAAATCGCCGTCGTCTGCGCTACGAATACCTGGAACGCCTACAACAGTTTCGGGGGGCGAAGCAACTACGTCAATGCGCGTAGCCTACCCGCTACGCCGACGGTAAACTCGCGGCAAGACCTCCAACGCTATCACGGCGGAACCTACGACGAGTGGCTGTTTCCCGATAGCGAGTACCTGCCCCTCTCCTTTGACCGTCCCGAAAAGGCGAACCACATCCCCAAAGAGACGCAAGCCATAGACCCTATTGAGGGGCGGGATGCGTGTCATTTAGCCCCTGCGGAGTGGCGATTATTGGCGTGGCTTGAGCGCGAAGGCTTCGCTTACGATGTCTACAGTGAATCGCAACTCCACGATGGAACGCTAGATATTGACGCTTACAGAGTCCTCCTGCT
>JAPLCR010000209.1 GCA_026392135.1 Armatimonadota bacterium | reverse complement strand
AATACACCTCTAACCGGAGATGAGAATGTTATACCTGAACCACAAGCCCAAGAAAACGCCACTACTTAGTATACAAGGTGATATGGATACAAATATTCACTGTAGCGCGATAATGGCGAATTATGATGCGTTCGCCCTGTCACCTACCAGCAATGGGCTAACGCTCTTCAGTTCAAAACAGGTATAATCAGGCATACGAACTCATCAAGAAATGGGAGAAAATCATGCGCGTTCAGGTCTTACTGGCGAGTCTGTTGTTGATAAGCGGGGGCGCGTTGCCGTCTCACGCTCAAGAGAGCGCGGTAACGGGGCGTAGTCTCTCGGTAAAAGGAACTCACACTCCCGTCGGGAGTTATCCCCTTAACTGCGTCATTAGTCCTGATGGAAAGTACGTTGTAGTTAGCGACGTAGGGGCAAGAGAGTATCTAACCGTAATTCGCGTATTGGATGGCAAGCTTGTGTCGCGCAGGATTGACGACGCTCTACGCCTCAACAGGGGCGCGTGACCGTGTAGATGCCTTTGCACTCGACACGGAAGGCTATCTCGTGGACACGGGTAAGGGTCTTGAAAACTACCCGACCGACCCCAAAAGTAGAATCCCGCACCATATCGCGGGTATCGCTCTCAACGCAGATGGTAGCCGCCTATACGCGGTGAACAACCAGACGCACGAAGGTAACTCATTCAAAGGATCTTTGAGTGTTCTCAACACAAGTACGGGAACGCGAATTGCTCAGATAGAGGTTGGCGGGTTTCCCTTCGCCGTGACCGCAATTACAAAGGGCGCGAACTCAGGCAGAAAAGTCTATGTCGGGAATGAGCGCGATAGTTCGCTCTGCGTGGTCGACCCTCTTACTTTGCAAGTAACGCAGACGATTCGCGTAGGGGCGCAACCTGTCGGCATCGCTTTGAACCAAGATCAGACTCGGCTCTATGTCGCCAATTCGGGTAGCGATACCGTCAGCGTGATAGATACTGCTACCGATAGAGTGGTAGATACGTTTCTTTTGAACCCAACTCGCATTCCCGGTCTCACGCCTACAGGCGTGGCGGTTCTAGCGAATGCAAAAGGCGACCCGATACTGGCGGTCACGCTCTCTGACTGGAATACCGTCGCGTTTCTGAATGCAAAGACTGGTACTCTCGTCAATACCCTGCCCGTCGGTTGGTATCCCACGTCCGTTGCGGCGACTACAGACGGCAAAACCCTCTTTGTGACGAACGCGAAGGGAACCCAACTCCGCAACCCGAACAGTAAATCGGTTAATGGGTGGGGGCAGTACATTCAAGACATTATTGAAGGGGACATTCAGCGCGTAGATGTTGGTTCACTCTTAGCAGATACCACGCGCAAGGCGGAACTTATCTCTGCGAAGTCTGTGAGTGAAATGATGGCGAAAAAGCGCAAAGATTTCCTTAACCCCGGAATCAAACACGTTATCTACATCATCAAAGAGAACCGCACCTACGATCAAGTCTTAGGCGACCTCCCGCAGGGTAATGGCGATAAGTCGCTTTGCCTTTTTCCGAGAGAGGTCACGCCCAATCTGCACGCCCTCGCCGAACGTTTCGTGCTACTGGATAACTTCTATTGCTGTGCAGAGGTGAGCGCAGACGGTTGGGACTGGTCTGTATCCGGAATGGTGTCGCCCTACTCCTCTCGCAATACAGTCTACAACTACAGCGGACGCGGACGTGACTACGATTTTGAGGGCGCAAACAACGGCACCCCTGTAGGGTTGTTAGGCTTGCCTGATGTGGCGCGTGCAGCAAGCGGGTATATCTGGGACTTGTGTAAGAAAAAGGGCATTTCTTATCGGAACTACGGCTTCTATGTCAGCTTTTCTGCGCCGTTGGCAAAGGGAGTCCCTGATGAGGACGATGAGAAACGCAGACCAGGAACAGACAACACTCCCAACGTGAAAGCCTTGCAGGGGCATACCGACCTCAATTTTCGACGTTATGACCTGAACTATGCCGACAGCGAACTGAGCCTCAAGTACGGTTTCGCAGAGGAAGGGCAACGCAAAGGCTATGGCAAGTACAACTCTCCAAGCCGATTCACGGAATGGAAGCGTGAGTTTGATGCGTTTGTAGCGAACGGCAACTTGCCCCGATTTTCCATGCTACGCCTGCCTCGTGATCACACGCGCGGAACGGCGACGGGGGCTTTGACACCGCGTGCAATGGTCGCTGATAACGACTACGCGGTAGGGCAGATAGTGGAAGCAGTGAGCCACAGTCCTTACTGGAAAGAGACCGCAATCTGTATTTTGGAGGACGACGCGCAGGACGGATACGACCACGTTGACGCGCACCGCTCTCCCGCGTTTGTGATAAGTCCCTTCGTCAAGCGCGGTACTGTAGATAGCAGGTTCTACAATACAGACAGTATGTTGGCTACAATGGAGATGCTTCTAGGGCTACCGCCTCTATGTCTCTATGATGCGCTTTCTAGCCCTATCAACGTGTTTAGCAAATCGGCAAACAATGCGGAGCCATATAGTGCCATTATGCCTACAAAAAAGATAGCTAGCGAAATGAATCGCGCAACGGCGTATCGTGCCAAAGAGAGTAAGAGGCTCATCAATGTTCTACAAGAGGAGTCGATGCCAGACGTGGAACTCAACGATATACTTTGGCACTCGATAAAGGGCAAGTCCACTCCCGCACCTGCAATTAAGCACCGTGTTACTCCTACGAACTTCCGTGTACAGGGTACGAAGTCAAAAAAAGGGACTCCCTAATGAGTGCCGCCGTTGCAAATATCTGCTCCCAAGTGAGCGAAACTGAGTGGGAACAGCGCGTTAACCTTTCCGCTTGCATACCGCATGATGGCGTACTACAGATGAGACGATCTGATATTCTCACATATCTCTGCGCGAGTTCCGGGCGAGGAGGGGCGTTTTCTCATCAATCCTTTGGGTGTGTTTCACTTGAGTTGAATGGAGTGGGCGGATTAGTCTCCTCATTGGGTATTCTGGTAGTTCCCACACCGCCATATTCCCGGAGGAACCGATGTCCGCCCACTCCCAAGAGATTGTACACCAAGTGCG
>JAPLCR010000669.1 GCA_026392135.1 Armatimonadota bacterium | reverse complement strand
GAGGGCGTGGCGGAGAAGTATCAGTTTCGACGGGTGGCGTTTTTTGTTCCGAACCCCGCGGCATCCGACAGGTCACGCATGGTTGCAGAGGTAGGCAGAGACGACGAAGGGCGGTGGGTGGTACATCCTAAGTAGGCGGATTATATTGCCAAGCGGACATGAGGGTAGGCGATAATTTTCAAGCCCATCGTCAATAAAGGGAGATTGCACACTCTAGCAGTCGCCACTATCAGTTGGTCAGCAGGGTCTTTGTGAAAAGAGTCAGGAAGTTTGGTAGAGTCCGCTACAATAGATGGGGTTAGCGGGAGTAGATGCACTTTTGGCACGGATAGGACTCTGTTCAACCATTCCAGTGTAGGAATAGCCAAAACCAGTCTACCGTATTCCGCCAGTTTCGCTATTTCCCAACATGAGATAATGCTTACCTCAATACTTGTCGCTTCTGATATAGCCTTCGCATATTCCGGTTTAAGTTGCGAGGCACCATTCACCCACCAAATCCATAGTTGCGTGTCAATCAGCATTCACGCAACGCCTCCCACTCTTCAGGGGCTGTTGAGGGTTCAAAGGGGGAGTCATAGCGAAGGACGCTTCCCTTTAGAGATGCGGTAGATACTGTGCCTGATGCGGTTATCGGAGAGATGGAGAGCATCACCTTGTCCCCCGACTTTAAGACGAGGCTACCTTGTAGTAGGTGCAGAGCACCATCTCCCCTACTATAGCTTCGATAAGCTGAGTGTCTCCTCCATGTGCGAACGCTATCTCCATAGCCGCCTCCTCAAATACGTAGTGTTGTTATTATTGTACCACAGATGGCAACCCGCTATTACGCTCGTTTACTGAACATCAAGCAGTAACTATGGTCGTAGCCGTTTCCATAACTCGGCTCCCAATCCACCACTATCTCGCCCTGAAAATCCATCACCTCAGAGACCACGAGCGCAATATCCCACGCCAGAGGGGTCACGCCATGCGCTAGTTTCATGTTGCCCACCTCAATGACCGCCATACCATGCGGCTGTAGTAGCTCCGAAACCTGTTGATAGATGGACTTAATGTCAGCAAGGTACTGAAGATAACCCCCCTTTGCTCTCAGGTGTTCGCGGAGGCTAGCGTACGAATATCCCGCGAATCGCCCATTATCAGGTTGTACTTATGGTTGATAATGCAACGTGCTTTTTCGGCGCGTTCGCGGTTCGCCTCAACCCCATAAGGTATGCGCCCCATCGCCTCTGCAACACGCAGAGTGGTGGCGTATCCAGCAAAGGGATCTAGTACCACGTCACCGATTTGTGTATACTCTTCTAAGAAGAGGCGTACCAACTCTTCAGGACAGCGCGTGTCCTCGCTGGTTCTTGCATCGGGAAACGGTATCTCATGACATTTAGGCAGTGCTAGGCAGGTTCGCATCGTATCGGCTCCTTCTCTACTCTCTACAAGTATCGTAGTTTTTTGCCGATTTCCTCAGTAGTTTTTTGCCCTTATCTCAAAAGGTGAAACCTGCCACCCTCAAATTCCGTTATCCACTTTAAGTATAACTCTTTTAAAAAGGTACACAACAGCCGATATGATTGAAGTCCAGAACCTTAGTAAGACTTTTGAGGACAAGAAACGCGGAAAAATCGAAGCCGTGAAGAGCGTTTCGTTTACCTGTTACCCGGGTGAGATTTTCGGACTACTGGGACCCAACGGTGCAGGCAAGACAACCACTCTCCGTATGTTATCCACCATACTGACCCCCACCACAGGAACCGCTCGTATTGCGGGGTACGATATTCGCACACAAGCCCAGGAGGTGCGTTCGCATATCGGCTTCCTAACGGGTTCTGCCTCCCCCTACGAACGCCTTACAGCACGAGAGATGGTCGCCTATTTTGGGGCACTGTACGGGCTTTCGGATAGCGAAATCGAGAGGCGCATTCAGGAGGTGTTTACAGAGCTAGATATGCACGAGTTCGCCGACCAGCGGTGCGACAAACTCTCAACGGGGCAGAAGCAACGAGTCTCTATCGCCCGTACCATCCTCCATCAGCCCCCCGTCCTCTTCTTTGATGAACCCACAAACGGACTGGATGTTATCACCGCCCGCACGATAATTCGCTTCATCCGCAAGTGCAGAGAGCAAGGGAAAACCGTCGTTTTCTCTACCCACATTATGAGCGAAGTCGAGTCTCTCTGCGATAGAATTGCGGTTATCTATAAGGGAGAGGTTGCGGCAATAGGCACACTAACCGAGTTGAGAGCCAAAACGGGCAAGCAGGTTTTTGAGGAGGTTTTCTTGAAGCTTGTGGGTGAAGACGACAACTAACCGCCGCGCAAGGAACCGCACCCCATGTCGGAACAGATGAGAGAGCGCACGCCAGCCGAAATAGAGCAGGGTATTTACGACTCATGGAGTCCCTTCTGGCACTTCTACGCCAAGCATATGCCCCTTGCGTGGTGGAGCCGCGAGGAGGATGCCCTATTCTGCTCTTATGCCATCCCTCACCCCCTCTTTAATCAGGTAGCCGATGTCACCCCAAACCTTTCGCGGGAGCGTGTCGCTCAGGTATGTGCGAAGATGGAAGAACGTGGACTTCCTTGGCTTTGGTTGGCAAATCCTGCCCACTGGAACGACACGACTCCCCAATGGCTACCTGAGTATGGGTTAATAGAGGCGGGTTTGGTAAAGGGAATGGCGTTCGACATAGTGAAGACAGAAATTAGTAGGGGGAATCCTGCGGGTTTGGAGATTCGGGAGGTACAGTGCATGGAGGATACCCGCGCATTCTGGGCAGGTATCCTGCCGGCATACGAGATGCCCCTAGAGTTTGCCGTGCCCTCTCAAGAGGTGCATCAAGCACATGGCTTCTACCCCAATATCCCTATACGAGTCTACTATGGGGTTTGGCAAGGGCAACCGGTTGCGGGAAGCATGGTCTATTTTGACAAGGAGTTCGCTGTCATTCAGTGCGTAGGAACTACCCCCGAAGCGCGAGGCAGGGGGTTCGCGCCCGCAGTCGTCTCCGCGTGCATACAGGCGGCAAAGGAGGAAGGGTATCGGTACGTTGTGCTACAAGCCTCAGATATGGGGTATCCCATCTACTTAAAAATGGGGTTTACAGAGTATTTCGACCAAACCTTCTACGTAAAAATGCCTCCCTAATCTCCCCAATTAACACACACCGAGACGTAGTGATTACGCCTCCTCATGGTACTGTATCACCCTATCCATCGGCTGATACGAGTCGTCGGAGAGGCGTTCACGCCGTACCTCCCTACCCTCCTCCACAAATACACGGTAACTCACTACACGATAGCCTACTGCCCCCGGATTTCGCACGAAGAACTTCTTACGCGGAGTGTATTGCGGGTGAATCACGCGGGTAAGCCGTGCAGGGTTCTCCTGAGAGAGTATATCCGTCAAAATACGTACCTCCGTCTTAGGCTTCTCCACCCCTAAAACACTAATCTCCAAAAGGTTCGCGTGTACCTCCGTTCGTAGCCGTATCGCCCAAGAATAGGGGTTCTTGAAACGAAGGTCAATGTCGTACTGCGCTACGGCGGCATCACGCCCCGGCGTGACATAGTGCGGTGCGAAGACATGGTGGTGACGCTCAATGATGGGTAACCCTGCCAAAAGTGCTGAGTTGTAGAGCGTGGTTGAGGTCTGACAGACACCGCCCCCGAAGGCAGGAACTAACTCCCCATCGTAACTCACCGGAGCTTTGACATAACCTTGCTCCCATGTCCACGACTTCACTATCGTGTTAAAAGAGAAGATGCCTCCCGGCGGTATCACTACACCGTTGAGCGCGTCTGCCGCACGTTTCGCATTGTAGCGTTGTGCGGGGGTACGCCCCTCAAGGCTTGTGGCATAGCCTGCAAGCACGACTTCAGGGCGCGGTGTATCTGCCATAAGGTGTAGCACAAACAGAATAAACCCGCCAAAAGCGAGTAGCACACCCCCCATAACCCAAGCAAGAGGGCGTGAAGAGGCTTTAGGCAGCCCTCTTTCGCCCTCTTTTGGTAATGGTGAAAGGCTCTCCTCCACTTAGGTCAAAACTCCCCAAAAGTGGACAAATTGGGACCTGTAGACTCCGCTTTCGTAATGCGCCAATCCATCGCCTTAAAAGCTCCCAGTAGGCAAGGAACCTCCACCCGCTTCAAGTAGAGGGTAATATGCCCCTTGTAGTCGTCTGCCGACATTCCCCCCTGTGTATTCTTCACGCTGATATCAAAAGAGAGGGTAGCCGCCTGATTGCCGCCGTCAAACGTGATTTTCTTAAAATCGGGCGTGAGGTCGCCGGAACCCTGAAAGGCTCTCGCCAAAGTCATTCGGAGCTGTTCGCGAGTCATATCAGCATATTTGCCATCGGCACTGGGGGCGATAGCATCCATAATCACGCCTACGCTCTTTTTTTCTACAGCAGACTTCATCGTATCGAGCATAGTCACAGCCTCCTCCTTTGTGATTTGCTCTGGACCAGAACGCGTACCGAGGTAGGTTATAACTAACAACACACTGAGTAGCCCAACGGCTCCCAGTGCAATAATGGAACTCTTCTTCATGGTGTCAATCTCCTTCTTTGGGTAGAGTGTTCCCGTTCGCAACGGGCTTTTCCTTGCTTAAAAGGCATTTTCGCCAACCAATGAAAGCATATTGGTTCGTTTTCCCGGAGATAAGGGAACCAATCATAACACATATACGCTCTACAATAGTAGAGACGTTCTGAAAATAGAAAAAGACACTCTATTTGTGAACCTTTCTCGCCTAATTTCCAACCAATTAGTTGTAGGGTTTTGAAATTGTAACCCTAGCTGACAGAGAAAGAAAAGAATCTGACGCTTATGGCGACCGGAAACGATCGAAGATTGATAGAACGCATTCTGTCCGGGGACAAAGCGGCGTTTGGAGAGATCCTTGACGCACATGAAGCCCCTGTCTATCGTCTCGCCTTGCGCTATACCGACGGTGTGAGCGACGCGGAAGACCTCACGCAAGATATTTTTCTTGCCGTCTATGCGAGCCTCCCTAAGTTTCAAGGACGCTCCGCATTTGGAACGTGGGTCTACCGTATTGCCCTTAACCACTGCTTAGAGTTCCAGCGTAAACGCCGCCTCGTAAGTGTACCAATTGAAGAGAATTTAATGTTGAGGAACGACGACAGGCAGGCAGACCCACTGGAGTTTACACACCAAAAACAGATTGCTCGTCAAGTAGAGGAGGCACTAAACAGCCTCTCTCCCCTACACCGCGATGTAGTGGTACTTCACGAGCTACAAGGGCTGACCTACCAAGAGGTAGCCGACGCGCTCGATGTTCCGGTTGGAACGGTAAAGTCCCGACTATCGAATGCTTTTCGCCGCTTACGTGACCGGCTTGCCGGCTCAATGTGTGAAGGAATGTCTTAATGAACGAGAATACACCTCTTACGCCCCACTCCAGTCCAGAGCGTTGTCCTGAAGCGGTACAGCGTAACCTAAAAGCCTATACGGATGGAGAGATAAGTACATTTGGGAAATGGCGTGTAGAGCGTCACCTATCCCAGTGCGAGTCTTGCCGCCAGGAGGTACTCTGGTTGAAACACTTCGCTCAAGATCTCCGCGAACAGAAATCGATAACTCCCCGCCCTGAACTACGCACTCGTATTCTTGCACACCTACCCGATATGCCTTCTACCCACCAGCCAGCCCTGCGCCGCGTGCCGCTCTTAGCACCCCGCTATGCAATGGGAACGGCTCTCCTGCTCTTTGTGGGTCTAGGAGGCGTGTTTGCACTCAAAGGCGCAGGGATATGGCATCCTGCGAACGCAGAGCCTCCGAAAGTAGCTTCCACACTGAATATGCGAGTAGCGAAACCCGCTCTCAACACAAGTGCTACACCGAAGATCGATAACATTAACCAGAAGGCAAATATTCTCTTCCAACAGAAGATGCAAAACATCGCAGTCAAGCCAACCGTGAAAACTCCGCCTCCTACGATAGATGCCACTGAGGCGACAGCAGACACACCCAATATCCAATTTGTGCCCACCGAAACCGCGAAAACCACCGACTACCTGCAACAGATGACGCTGACAGTACAGAAGATGGGAGGAGCCATTGAGAAGGTTCCTGCAAAAGCGTCCAACGACAAGCTGGAGGGAGGCAGTTCCGAAGCCGTTCTGACAATTCGCATACCCGCCAAACAGGTTAGGCAGATGTTCCATAGTGTGCGTCATCTAGGAAACTTCTCAAAGGTGTATAGCCTACATGGTGTCAGAAAACCGCTCCCTCTCGGAACAAATAGCTCTGTCAGCCGCCATCAAATGAGGGTACCGTTTCCCGCTACTGGCGATGAAGACCGTAATCTGGTACTTACACCCGATAACAAAGGCTTCGTCACACTTCAGATGGAAGTGAAGCCGAGTACGCCTGAGAGAAACAAGTAACCTCTCCCACTGTGCCGTATTGCTGTATGTTGTTTGTCCCCTGATATTAAATAGGGCTTGCATTTCACTAAATGAGATGCAAGCCATTTTTTTGTATCTCCGCTTGAACGTACACGGTGATATTACGGGTATCATAAAACTATAAAGTTCAAGGAGGAAGCGTTGCGACGTACTAAAATCGTCTGTACACTGGGACCCGCGAGCCGTACTCGTGAAAAAATAGAACAGCTTGTCCGTGCAGGAATGAATGTCGCACGTATCAACTTCTCGCATGGCACCCATGAACAACACGCATAGGTCATCGGGCGCGTGCGAGAGGTCTCTGCGAAGCTTGGCAAGCCTATCGCAATTCTTCAAGACCTGTCCGGACCCAAACTTAGGCTAGGTATATTCGAGGCAGTCACGCTCAAACGCGGGCAAGAGGTTGGCTTCTCCTGTCTGGATCCGAGTTTTTTTAATGAAGGGGAGAAAAAAGAAAAGGAAACTCTGAATCGGGTAGAGAACCTTATACTGCCCTTACCCATCCCAGAGATGCTCTCCGCCCTAACACCTCAATCCAACCTTCTTTTGGACGATGGTAAAATTTCGCTCAAAGTGACACGATGCACCGGTGAGCCGGGCACCCCTCATCGAACTGTGTGGGCACGCTGTATTGTGGGTGGAGAACTCAAGCCTCGCAAAGGAGTGACTTCCCCAGGGCTAGATCTCTCGCTTCCAAGCGTTACTGAAAAAGATAAAGACGATTTGCGTTTCGGACTATCCCTCGGCGTAGACTGGGTAGCGGTCTCTTACGTGCGAAAAGCAGAAGATCTTGAACCCCTCAAAGAGATTATTCGAGAGGCAGGCTTGAAAGTCCCCCTCATCGCAAAGATTGAGATGGCGGAGGCGGTGGAGAATATTCACTCGCTTATCAATGCAGTGTCGGGTATCATGGTAGCTCGCGGTGACTTAGGGGTAGAGATGCCCTTTGACCGTGTGCCTCTAGTACAAAAAGAGATTATTCGCCTGTGTAACCGTGCTGGCAAGCCCGTTATTACCGCTACGCAGATGCTAGAGAGCATGATCTCTAATCCGCGCCCCACTCGCGCTGAAGCAACAGACGTTGCCAACGCTATTCTTGATGGAACTGATGCCGTGATGCTTTCAGGGGAGACTGCAGCAGGAGAGTTTCCCGTCGAAGCAGTACGAACAATGGCAAAAATTGCCACCTCGACCGAGCGGGCACTCGATAAAGATGGAGACTACGAGCGGAGATTAAGAACCAACCCGGATGTTACAGAAGCAGTCGCTCACGCCGTTGTAGTACTTGCCGAACAGATAAAAGCAAAAGCGATTCTTTGTGCTACCACAAGTGGTAGCACAGCACGTTCCGTTGCACAGTATCGCCCCAAAGTACTTCTACTCGGTGTAACAAACGACGAAAAAACATACCGAAAACTTACACTGACATGGGGAGTGACTCCCGCACTGATTCCAGAAGTAAGTAGCACGGACGAGATGCTGAACGCTACTCTGGACATCGCGGTAAAGATGAAATTCGTTGCAGAGGGCGACACGGTAGTTCTGACTGCTGGCGTGCCCGTAAATAACCCAGGCACGACAAACCTTATCAAAGTACATAAGATAGGGCAACCCATTACATTTCAAAAGCCTTAGAGGGTCTGTGGAGAGAGTCTTATGAGTACGATACAGCCGTTACCTTCGCAAAGCTTAGCTGCCCCCAAACCAAAACGTAGACGCGTCTGGTGGCTTGCTTTAGGCACTCTCCTTCTAGCGAGTTTTACCGTTGCATCGCGTCCCTATCGGGAATCACTAGGGATACGTGCGAGTAACGACATACTCGAAAAGGATGTGAAAGCCCTACGTGAAGAGACGCGGCAGTACAAGCGCGAGATTAGCGCGTTGGACACTGCCGAAGGTCGCGTGTTGCTTGGGCGACGCACAGGGTTGGTTGCAGAGCGAGAACAGCGCCTCAATATCCCAGACAAATAGTATTCGCCGTGCGTACACAGTCCATGTTTAGAAGCGCGTAGCAGTCAGGTCAAACGAAATGCGTTTCAGATAGGTGGAGTACGTCAGTTGCAGTTCACGTGCCCCAAGTCGTCGCCCTATCGTAAACTGAAGATCGTTGAAGTTCTGCCCATCAAACGTCTGGAAGGTTCCTCCCAAAAAGACTCTCCATTCAGGGCTAATTCTATAGATGAAGTCTACCCAAGCCGTCGATTCCGCTGAATCAAGGTATGTACTTCCAAAAACAGTAACCTGCGTGCGTTTGCTTGCCGCTAGATTATAGTTCACCCCCAAACGATTATTCCCATTCGCAGTAAACGGACCTGCCGGCTGTTTAATGTAGTCATACACAAGGCTCAGTGACCCTGCTTTTGGTATAAGGTAATCTAAGGAAAAAGTAGCTGTCTGACTCGTACCAGAGTTTCCCTGATTAGTAAATACGTGCCCTACGGAAAAAGCTTGACTGAGATTGACAGACTTACTGAGAGGAATGGGATGCGTAAAGGTACGGAATCGCAAAGTTTGCGTACTTTCGTTGCCTAGTGCCACGCTTTCAGAAGCGACATTGGAACCAGCACCTGCCTTCAAAAATTCAGTTTGGAAGGTATAGAGGTAGTCCTTCATTCCCAATAGTTTGTGAGGTTGAGTCTCCACGTAGACATCGCCGCGGTAGGAGCGGTCTTTCGTGCTTACAAACGCCGTTCCTGCCGAAAGTGTGCCTCCCCAACGTAGTGCCTTCCCCTGTTGGTTCAGGTTGATATTGGTCAAAATACCCTGATGCTGAGGTAAGTCGACATAGAACGTACTCTGTGTTTTGGGGTTTATCTCCTGACTGTGCATCCAGCGAAATCCCCAGTCACCACGCATAAGGCTGGTAAAACCATAAACACCCTCAGCACGCCTGTCTCCCAAAGTACTATAACTCTTCAACAGGTCTACACCCCACCCTGCCTCTTGCGCGAAGTAGCTACGCCCAATCTGTTGTTGGTGGCGCAGGTACAGAACGGTCTTATCTGTTGGACTCATGCTAAGGTAGAGTGGCAATTCAAGCCCAAACCCACTCGTCCCCAAGCTGATAAACTGATCAGAGAAAAGCTCTTGAGAGTTCAATGACATCTCATAGTACGGAAAGGAGAGGATAGGCACCTGGTCTTGATAGAACTTAGGTTGACGAAACTGAAGCCTATCACCAGGGAAGTAGGTGATTCCTTTCGCGACAACCAAGAGGCGATTCTCAACGTTCGGCATCGCTAGATAGGTATTGGGAATGGGGGTTTTGAGAGGTTCTAATGCCAAGTCCATACCAGAAACCGCAACGGCTTGCAAGCGGGCACGCACGTCCTTAGGGCCTTTGTACTCCGCAATTGCGAATCCCTGTGCGAGTTGCAGGCTATAGTAGAGGCGGCTAACTTTTAGAGTCTGGCGACCACGCTTAATCACAACGTTATTCACGGCACGAATTACCAAATCATCGCACCGTAGCTGTATCTGATCAGCCGTAATCGTTATATTTCGAAAAGCGACCTTTATACCACTCTCACTAGCAGATGCTTGAATGACCTTATCTGCCACGCTATAAGAGATGTAAGCGTCTTTGCTCCCACTTATCTGCGCGAAGTGTGTACCTTGTCGAATCTCCTCAGGGTTATCCGTAAAGGCAACATCCGTTACGTTACTGGATCCCTTGATAATGGCGGATACTTTCGCGACACCTATCAGGTTGCTACTTAATTCAACCTGAGCGACACCTCCGAATGTCTGGGCACGCGAAGTGGAGAGGGTACCGAGGGTGGTTTGAAAGAGGACTTCTGAGCCATTCGGGGCTTGCCTCCCACTGGGGTCGCGCACTTCAGCAAAGACAAGAGTTTTGTCACTCCCATTTGCAAGCACGACAGGGCGCGTGGCACGTAGGTTCAGATAGTATAGTCCCTGTGCATGAGCAGACAGTCCGCTCAAACACAGTACACAAAGCGTAAGCAGTAGGTAGCAAAGTTTACGAACAAGCATTGTGCTCGTGTTCTCCCCTTGACAAAACGACATGGCTCTACTTTTTGCCCTCTTCGGTGGTTTTCGCCTTCAACATATCCTTGACTAGCTTTTCAGTTAGTTCCGTCAATAAGTCTGCAGCAAGTTTAGCCTCATCCTTATCTTTTGGCGCATCGGTGGAGCTAGTCGCAGTCTCGGCGACGTACTTTTCAACCTTGGGCTTTTCACTCGAAAAATCGACTATCCGTAAAGATATATCAAGTGTGACCTGTCTTTTCGCCTCGTCATACTGATAGTCGTTCACAGCAATAAGTAGAACAAGGTTAAAACCAAGAACACCAGCAATCTTTTTAGCCTTTACAACATTATCAAATGGCTTCTTGAGGTCTTTGCGCTCAAGTTGCCTATCGATGGTGGCACGTTTGATAAGTGGTGAGTTTATCTCGAATATGGTTATCGCAAACAGATCCTTCTCTGTAAAACGTTTCTGCACGATGCTATTCAGTGCATCGGTGAGTGCTTCGGCTTTGCCATCAGGAGTGTCTATAGGAAGTATTAATAGGCGACGCGGTTCGGCTTTCTTGGCGTTGTCTGCATTCGGTTTTGCGGTCTTTTTTTGGCTAATGAGACGAGCGGATAGAGGTGAGGTCACAAGGCTAATTGCCATGACCATAAATACGAGGGGGAGTCCCATTCGGGTAGAATGAACCTTCATTTTGAGTTTACCTTGCCTTCAAATAGAGTGTGTCGCACTCTTTGAGACGACAGCGAGGGCACAAAACGTTCCATCTGTATAAAAAAAGATAAAGAGGGCGAGCGTTTGGTAACGCCTGCCCTCTTTATCCGGTTCTTAGCGCGAGATTAAGAAGGGTTGAACGCGTCGATCGCGTTGCCCGTCGTTCGTCGTCGCGTTAACTTCAATCTGATAGACACCACCAGGAAGGGAGACCCCGTTTTGGTCACGGAGATCCCAGACCGTACTGTTCTGTGCGCCGTTTGCCGCACGAGTACCAGTACCTAGGGTGCGTAGAGTACGTCCTCGCC
Organism: Armatimonadota bacterium; assembly: GCA_026392135.1. GTDB lineage: Bacteria > Armatimonadota > Chthonomonadetes > Chthonomonadales > Chthonomonadaceae > CAIJLM01. The sequence continues at coordinate 7,130 of JAPLCR010000669.1, read as the reverse complement.
CGTCACGGATTACTATCTGGGCTTGGGCTTCTGCCGACAGTCCATAGTTCACCGTAACGCTTGAGACAGCTCTGCTACCTGCTGTGGCGTTTGGCGTAACATCCAACGAGAGAACGCGGAGACGACTTGCACCTCGTGTAGGCTCGGCGACAATTTGGAAGCTACGTGTGCTACTGTCGCCAGTCTTAAAGGTGTAGGAGGTCGTATTGCTCATTCCCCGGCGGACATTTGCGTCCTTGTCTACCAACACGAGACTGTAGTCTCTCGGTACACTACCTCTTAAACCTGCCCACGACAAAGTGACTTCCTCGCCGGACTTTACAGAACGAACGAGAATATCCCATGTTTTGCGTCCCAGTGCGGGAGAGCGCAGGTCGGTTGCGAGGCGTGTGTTGTTGTAGATTGAGTCGACGCTGACGGAGGGGTTCATAGCAGGCGGCTTCTCGCCCTTGTAGTTATCAAGAGTGTCCGTCGCTTTGGGGTGTACGCCGATAAAGGTATCGGTGTCCCTGCTATTTGCGCCCTTCGCCATCAGGCGTAGGCTCCAGTTATTTGCCGCAGTACCAGGCGTATCCATGCCTAATGTTGCACTGGATGCGGAGCGTGTCACATTCGCGCCAGGCGTATCAACACCGGGCATCAAGAAGCGAATGTTATTGCGTCGCACCTTTATCCAGTACCCTTTGTAGGGAACCATCATCTCCCCAAAGTTGGAGATTCGGCGATATGCCCAACGGTCTGGGTTCGGGTCAGAAGTGTCATACTCCCATAGAAGGGGCATAACCCATCCCTGAATAGCAGCTTCCGTGAAGGTCATTATCTGCTGAGTACTGATGTCTTGTACCTGAATTTCGGCGAACCTGAACTCATAGAGGTACGGGTTAGCAATCTGGTTCCAGTCATTCGGCAAGTCCATGAGGTACTTTTGCGCGTTTGGCTGAACCTGTCCCAGTAACGGGTTGTAGCGTAGAGGACCAGTCGGGTTATTTGGGTCTACCGGTCTGACAAAGGAGATTGGTTGATCAGCCGACTTAGTGTACTTGAACCAGTAGGCGGTACCCGGTTTCAGCCGAGGTGCGTCTATGTAGTTGTGTGCCGCACTACTGAACTGCTTCATATAGAAGTCGCTCACACTCAGCCCCAGTACGTCGGAAGGCAAATCCCCACCAGTGTCTAGCGGTACGCTAATCATCTGCCATCGTTGCGTGCCAGCACTATCGGTACTACTATTTGCACCGCGTGCGACAAACCCCGTTGGTGCAGGGACCTCGACGGTTCTCTGAACTACTTTACCGCTAGGGATAAAGGAGGAGGCAACTGCCACAGAGTAGGTCAATTTACCAGATACCGTGCCATCTGCCACCACACGCCATGAGACGGGTGCCTCTTGTCCGGGCGTTGTATTGCCAATTTGCTGAGTAAGTGGTCGGCTATCTGGCGCAAGTATCAAGCCCTTGGGCAAGTTAAGTGATAGGGTTACGGCACCACTGTCCGTTCCGCCAAATCGCTGTAGGTCAGTCACGTTTTGCACATAGGCAGATATTGTGAACGGCGTAGGAGCGAAGTCGCCATGATTGTAAAGAAGCGCAAGGGGCCCCTCAACAGACAAAGCAAGCGGTGGGTGGAAGTCAGGTGTTGCTGTAGACTGCCCAATGTAGATGTAGTAGTCTTTCGACTGTCCAGGAGCTAGAGCGACAGCACCGTAGAAGGTTCCTATCGCGGCATCATGGTACTGTGCCCCACCAGGACGTCCGAGTTCAATCGACGGCGTTGGCAGGTAGTCTGTGGCGAGGTTATTACCCGGAATGGCAGGAATACCAAACCCTACAATACTATTGTATGCCAAGTAGGAAGGCACTGTAGGCTCAATACTGCCTACTGAGTTCGGGCGCAGTACACCCCTCAAGGAGTGAAGCGTTGGGAACGTTAAGGAGGTTCCTACTTCCAGCGTTGCAAACGTCTCCCAATACTTAGGTACATTCGTGCCGCCCAAAAGTGCCTCGTTGTAGAGGTTTGGCATACCTGGGATACGAATAGGACCGTCAAAGGAGCCTAGATTTCGCGGCTGAGAGTTGATGTCTTGGATAAAACCAAGCTCCACTGTATGAAAACTAAAGTCATCATTGGTTACAGTGTATTTCATCCGCATATAGTCGTGGATGAAAGAGATATTAGCAGTCACGCGGAGGAATGGGTTGTAGGCAGTCGTTGTACCGCCGCCGCTCCACTCCATCTCCATATGGTTGCCAACTACTGTTGGGAATATCGTCCAGTAGGAGGGAGGGGGAGCTTTGTGAGGGCCGCCAAAGTAGTAGTCCCAGCCACGCCCAGCATTCCAGAAACCTCCGTCGGTACGGACGTAAAGCCAGGTACCACTATGAGGAAACGGCGGAATAATGGGGTCAGGAGGTGCGCCTAACGCACGCCAAAGGAGAACACTGTCTGCTCCGCCAAAGGTTGTGGGGTTTGTCTTAAACAGCCCCATACCACCGGCGTTCAGTGCAGTGACACCAATTACATACGTTAAATAGTCGTTGGAGACGGGTATCACAATGTCTTGATTACCGCCACCGCCGCCGCCGCCACCTTGTGCGAGAGCAGTATTGCCAATGCCACTACAAGCGAGTAGCAATGAGGCGAGAGTTACGAATTTTTTCCATCGGAACATAATGTTTTTGTACTCCATATCGGGAGTCCTCCCTGTTACTGGGATGCGTTGTTCCAGACTGGGGGAGTCAGGAGTTTTATCAGGAACCACCGAACAGTAAAGTGGGAGCCGACTGTTCGGATGTCAGTACTGTTTAAGAAGGAGAGGGCACGCAGTAAATACGTGCCTCTCCCTTTTCTACACTACCGCCCAGAGATGAGCAGTGGATGTGCGACGCGAGTGACCTCGCCTTCGGTCGTTACCGCCTTGATTTGAACCATATAGGTTCCAGCGGGAACAGTACGTCCGGCATTATCACGTCCACTCCATACCGCACGATTATCACCAGATGCAACGGCGCGGGTAGTTCCCACGGTTGCAATGGGTCTTCCAGAGGCAGACATAATGGCAACTTCGACGTTGGCTTCCTGCGAGAGGTTATAACCGATCTCGTAGGTAGGTACGGCACGCCCATCCGAACGGCTCGGATTAACGAACACACCGCTCATTATAGCGCGTTGTCCCAGAGTTGTGGGGCGTGCGGTAATGATGAAACTGCGTGTCGGCGATGCCTTGCCCGAGTTATAGTGATAACTTCGGGTGTTACGAAGGTCTACCATCTGCCCTGTGGCTTTATCGGTAAGTGTAACGCGGTAGTTTCGCGGCAATGCGCCAACAAAGTTGGTAGCGAGATTTACGTCCGCGTCACTCTGGTCAGTCGCCACAACGACATCCCATGTACGCACTCCACCAATCGGTTGCATATCCTGAGCAAACAGAACACCGGGTGTTTCGGAGTTGGTAACGCCAACACTAACATAGGAGAAGGGCATCGGTGGCTTAGGTACTCGAGTTAGTTGCTTCTCGTTTACCGCAATCGAGGTCATTCCAATGTAGTTGTAGGTGTCACGGATACCGCCCACTTGTGCCTTCAGTTGAAGTGCCCAGCTATTGGGTCCCGTTATTGCCACAGACGGCTTCCCAGAAGGTTGGGTGGCTTTGTTTGCGCGGGTTAGGTGCATCTTCGCCTTGCGTCCGGGGTCATTTGTCTTGGTGGGTTGAACTATCAGGTAGTACTTGTTTGCGAGGTTCACGGCACTCCGCTGTTGCGGCTGAATATAGATCCAGTGCCCTTGCCACGGTTGAAGGTTCGCGTCTGGCAGTTGGTCGTGAATATAGCCGCTTGCACCGCTATATCGGTAGACCAATCCCAACACTTTGCGTTGCTCAATGGCATCTCCAATAGAGACGCGATTGCCTTTGCTATCCTCTAGCAGAACTGAGCTAAAGGGAACCGGATAGTTGTAGGGGTCGCCTACCATGTTCCAGCCTTCAGTTACAGGGATGCGGATAGGTTGGTCACCGAACTCTCTACCAAACGTCTTCACGACGGTGGTATCGGGCAGTTCGGCAAACCATGCTCCGCCGATAGGACGAATGTCCATTTTACTGGGGTCGGAAGAGCCATCAACAGAAGGCATTGATCCTGCAAAGTTGAGCTTCGCGAAGTCGGGGTTCTGGTCGTTTGCGGAGCCAAAGGAGGCGTATCCGGGAATGGTGTTGGTTCCGCTACCTAGATAGACATACCGATAGAGAACCGCATCCGGTCGAAGCAACTCTTTTACATCACGGGTCGCACCGGTTGGTGAATCGGCGGCAGTCTCCATATAAGGAATGGAAATCATCGCCAGATGACGCACTGTCCCATCCGCGGCGGGTACAGCCAAGCCGGTCAATGTCTGCGGCACAACGGTGAATACACGGGTGTCAGAACGGGTAATTCCCGAATCGGGGTTCGTACCGGATACGACAATGGTGTGACGATCGTCGGTAGAGCCGGGAGTAGCACCCGGTGTGAACTTTGCTGGGAACACAATCAGGTAGGACGGTGCCGGCAACTGTGTATCGCCCACTATCGCGTTCGGAATTACCGTTCCGTCAGGAAGCGTCAAGTTCCAAGTCGGCTTCGTCGGGTCTGTCAAATCCGGTGCAAGTGTCGCCGCCTGACCATCAATGGTTATGGTCACGTTATTGGGCGTAACCTGATTGATTCGCAAGCGAACGAGAGGCTTATAGGTCTGAACTTGAGGAAGCGTTCCGGTAAGGTCGCTGGGTATGCCGTTCTCATTCAAGCCTACAGGGTCTACAACACGCGTATCTACTGTAAGTGAGAGAAGAGCCTTATAGGCATCTACTCGCCCATAGCCGTAAGAGACATCAGGAACAGTCGCAAGCCCACCGCGATTTGCAGTGTCTTTCATCGCCTGGAGGGCTTGGTCAGGCTGAACGCCGGGAACCGACATCAGAAGACCTAGAACAGCACAGGCGTTAGGGCTAGCCATAGAGGTTCCCTGAAAGAAGCCGTACACATTGCGAAGCCAGAACGGTTCGTAGTTCTCATTGGGCGGTAACGTACTCAGAATACCGTCGCTGAGTTGGTTCAACTGATCGCCGCCGGGAGCAGCAAGTTCTACTTTGGGTGTCTGAGAATAGTACGCTCGCTGCCCACTAGGTCCCACTGAGCCAATACTGGTCACAAAAGGGTAGCCGCAGGGACTAAAGAGGGTGTTTGGGTAAGGATACGAGTTTCCAGCCGCCGCAACGCAGATAATACCAGCGTCTGCCATGCTTTTCGTAGCGATATAGAAGGGGTTGGTTGTGTCGGTAGGATCGATAAATCCACCGAAACTCATGTTCACACAGCCCACATTCAGCAGGATTTTGTTCGTTGCCAGATACTGCATAGACTGGAGAATAGCGGCTCCATCCAGTGCTTCATCACCGGTTATAGAACACTGCATTCCAACACACTTTATGTTTTCCCAACAAACACCCGCTACGCCTAAGCCGTTGTTGGTTTTTGCAACCATAATACCGCTGACGTGTACACCGTGCGCGTTTCCATCAAATGTACCAAAAGGAATACTTGCATTAATCGGAACGTCATAGATATTGGGGTCGTCGCTTGCACCTTCGGCAAAGTTCTTACTTCCGGGTATTACGTACTGATTGATGAGGTCTTCATGGTCAGGCAGAAAGCCCGAGTCGATAACGGCGACGTTCAGTCCCGTTCCGCCTTTGGTAATCGCCCAAGCCTGCGGAAGATTCATCATCTTTGCACCCCACTGCTCACCTGAGAGGTAGCGTGGGTCGTTGGGTTCAAGTTTCACCTCGTTCTTAAAGAACGAAGGCATCCCTCCAACGGATTTTACTTTGGCATTGAGCTTTATCTTTGCAACAGCATCTAAAGTCGCCTTTTCGGTTGCTGAGTCTGCGGGAAGCTGTAGCTGATAGCAGTCGGGCAACGAAAGGAACTTTACCTTGGTCGCACCGATTTGACCAGCGATAGCGTCCACAGTGGCGCGAGGCGTGCCGGGTTGCATATAGAGCAGTACTTTGCCATACACAATTTTAGGTTGGTTCGGATTTTGCCCTTGGGCAGGTGCGACACCCGTCGTAAGAAGCCATGTCGCGACTAGACCAAACGTTACCCGAAGGGCTTTGTAGAGCCGGGGCTTATGATTCATAACCAAAAACTCCTTGTCCGGGGCTTTGCTTCGGAGTGAAATCTCTTCTCCCTATCCCCTTTGTCGGAAGAGATACAGTAAGAAACATCTTCGTAATTAAAACAGAGAGACCACCCTATTTCGTACCGGAAATCCGGAATATGATTGCGAAGCGTGTTTTACACGCAGAAAGAACCTTCATACGAGAGGTTGTCCTCTGTACTAACGGCTCAAAGGTCTCTGGGAGGGGAGGAGTAAATCCCTCCCCCCCCAGAGCTAACTCAAACCTACAAGCGTCGTCTGCGCCCACCACCAAGAATATCTTGGATGGTTGGAACACGTGACTGTGCTACTCCTGCGCGTCCTGCCGTATCTCCCGGAAGGGGGAGCGGAAGACCGTTAGAACGGTTTCGCGCCATTGCTCGGTTAAGCTGAGCTACAGCCCTGCCACCGGGAGGATTCGGCGGTCGGATAGCGGGAGTGAAACGTGAAGCACGCCCGTATACAAATCGCCAAGCCCTACCGCCGCTTGTTACGTTTTTGGTTATCCAGTCAACAGGTCCCGGTACGTCTTCGTCATGACGTGCGCCTACTCTCCAGTAGATAGCAGGAGGGTTGATACCGCTGTTGTTGAAAGCAACGTAGAGCGGGTCAGCAAGCATCGCTGCCTCTTTGCTTAGGTCAATCGGGTCGGGAAGGCTCTGCTGTTGCCCCGAAATTGTCGGGAACGACGAGAGAACCATTCGGCGAACGATTGTGTTCGGGTTACTGAAGAGACGGTCTGTAGAGACCTCTACCTGGAACACATCGCCTCCAGCGGAGGTCTCCCATGTTGGGATAAACGCAGTGTCGTCCCCAACAGAGAGGTCTACCGGTGAAGTAAGACGTACAGGCAGAATAGGTGTAGCCAAACCAGACTGGACTGGGTCGGTCTCAATACACTGCGAGGAAGCACCGCCGCCGCCTTGACCGCCGCC
>JAPLCR010000372.1 GCA_026392135.1 Armatimonadota bacterium | reverse complement strand
TCTGCCCGACCCGATTCCCATAACCTTGCCTCCTGCGGAGGTTCTTATAGACAATCTACCTTTTAAAGACGAGGTGGACAAACTCGTGTGGTCGCCGGATGGAAAATACATCGCTCTTGCCGGGCATGGCGGTAGTAGTAGCGAGGTGAAGCAGATGGTGATCGTGGATGTGGCGGCTCGAAAAACAGTCGCCTCCCGGACAGTTAATGCTGAAGACAGCACTTTCGCCAATATGGCGTTTTCGTCAGATGGGCGGTTATGGGTAGTGAGTGCAGGCGGTTGGGATGTATACGCCCCGCCCTATCAGCACTTCACGCACGTAGCGTCCGCCGCTCCAGTGCCTTCACCCTATCAGGACAGTTGGATATTCCACCCGGATAGTCAGACATTGGTAGTGACATCCACTCAGGATAACGTAGAAGCCATTCAAATTTGGAAACGAGGAGGACTTACCGCCTCGATAACCCTTACGCCAGCCCCGAAAATTAGCGTCCTACTGGGAGTTCGCGGCTCCTTTAGCCCTGATGGTTCGCGTGTCGCGCTCACTACGTCCGGATATGTAGGTAGGGATGCCTCTGCCGCCGACCAACTCTGGATGCTTGATACGGCTACAGGGAAAATCTCTTTCGTGCATGAGGGAAAAGATGAATACTGGCTTTACTTGCAGGAAAATCCGGTGCAGAGCGTGAAGGCGACGTGGTCGTCGGATAGCCGAACGTTATACTTTGGGGATCAACATTTTGGTATTGATGCGTTGGATGCCGTCACGCACAGAGTGTGGAGGGTTCTAATGCCACAGTGGAGTGGAGATTACGTGAAAGTTTCTCATAGCGGGAAGTGGCTGGGCTATATTCGGGATGGCAGTTTCATTATCGCCTCAGCTGATGGAAGACGCAGAGGAGCGGTTCCAGAGAGCGGAGGGTGTCAGGAGAGTTGGGATTGGCATCCTCAGTCGGACGTTTTGGCGTGTGTAACGCACACGAGATTGGGTGACAGCTGGAAGATAGTCCTCTGCCGCGTTCAAGATGGGCAGCATTGAGCGGGTGCGTGTGCAACGGATGATAGGTTTGAATAGTTGAGCCTTAAACCGTTCCCGCTACGCATTTAATTTGTGTGCATCCAAAATTTCTGTTTTAACCTTCTCAGTTCGCCGTCTTTAAAAGTGTGAAGGCAAATACTTTAGGAAAGAGTGCGAATGACGAGTGCATCTATGACGCAGGAACAGACGCAGGAGAGTGATGAGGTACTGGTGATGGCGGCGCGACTGGGCGACCGTCGCGCCTTTAACCTTCTCATGCAACGTTATCGCCCTATCGCTTTTGCCTACGCCAACGCGACTCTACGTCACAAAGAGGAGGCGGAGGACGCAGTGCAAGAGGCGTTTCTGCGGGCATTTCAATCGCTTCCCAAAATACGTGTCAACGCGACATGGAGCAAATGGCTTATGCAGATTTTACGAAATCACTGTATAGATATTCTGCGCCATCGTAAATGTGTGCAGATTCAACCCCTATTAGATAGCCTACCCGATTTAGGCGATTCGCCAGAGTGGGCTGTTCTTAAAGAGGAGCGCAGAGAGAAACTTCGCATCGTAATAGATGGGTTGGCGGAGAAGTATCAGATTGCACTGCTCATGCACTACGCCTCTGGCAGAACCTATAAAGAGATAGCCCTTGCGCTAGACATCCCGGAAAGCACCGTCACAGGGCGTATCGCAGGCGGTCTTAGAATCTTACGAGAGCGGTTTAGGAGGGAGGGGCTACTATGAAAATAATCTGTATGCTGAGGCAGAGACAGTTAGCACGGCTGAGCGTGAAATCCTCTGCTATAATGCCCACAACACTGAAGAGGCACACTCACACTTGTGCGGAGTGCCACCACTTTTATGAGGACATACGCCGTATTCAACAGGCACTGCCCCAAGCCCTTGCTCAAGAGGTATCCTCAACCGACCTCGATAACCTTCTCTGGGCACGGCTACAACAACAGCCCCAAGCACCCATAAGAGGGTGGCGCAGTCCCTACCCGCTCTATATGGCGGCGATGTCGACTGTACTATGTCTTGCCGCGGTAGGCTACTACTACAATAACGAGTTGCCAGAAGAGAGTGCCTCCGTGGTGAGACCCCTCTATCCTCTAAGAGAAGGTACTGTGGTAGCTCTAACACCCGCTGGAAATCCGACAGTACCGACAACTAAGCAGGGCTTAGTGCCTACGCCCCATCACCGGCGTAATCGCAAGAAGCAACTAACACCCAAAGCCAAGAATACCCCTCCAACGCATCACTACGTTGTGGCAGTAAATGCTCCTGCTCACCCACAAGTGACGTGGGCACAGGTAGGCTCTTACTACGCCGCGCAGGGCGAGTATAGGGATGCGGCTACCGCCTATACCTTTGCCTATCAGCAACAGCGCGACCCACGCCTCGCTTTCGTTGCAGGGCAAGCCGCGGAGAACGCGGGAGACCCTATACAGGCATTGGAACTCTTTACACAGACTCTACAACCCAAACTAGACAACCCTAATTCCGATAAACCGGGAAAGGACAAACACGATGAGACCTCTTCTCCCCTGCACTCTATTCGTAACTGCTCTTCTGCTGAGCGTACAGTCGAGTCAAGCGCAACAATCTTCTAATAAGCCTACTGCCGGTTCGCCTACAGCACTTGTCCCACCTGCTGGCTTTGAGGGTATTACAGTATCCTCCCAACCATTTGGGGCAATGCCATCCTTGCCGTTTCCCGGACTTTCAAAGAAGATGAAGGATATTCACGCCCTGCGCTTTATCAACAGCATTAAGCTGACGCGCAAGGAGATCGAGAGCGTTCTACCTCCTTTGAGGAACCTCCGAAATGCAGAGAAAACCGCGCAAACTCAGTCTGAAAGAGCGTTGGATGAGGAGCGTACCTCCCTTTTGGAAGCGAATCCCGATGACCCTGATGCCGTCAACAGTATGCCTTCTGTTCAGATAGAGCTAGACCGATTTCGCCAGACAGAGCAAAAGACATGGCGCGAGATAGAGAAGGTAGTTGGAGGGCAAAAGGCTACAATGCTTCAGATGCTGACAGGGCGTATCGGCACGCCTGGAATGTATAGCCCTGCGGGAGGTGTGGGGAGTATCTTTGGAGGATTTGCCCCCACAACAAACCCTTTTGGTGGCAAGAAAGGGGGAGCAACTCCCACTTCTCCTCTGCCCGGTACACCTTCAAAACTAGGAAGCCCTACCCGTCCAGAGCCGGAAGTACTTCCCGTGCCTCCACTACCGATTCCAAAGAGCGATACACCTGATGAGGTGGCAGCACTTGAGCCGCAAGACCCTCTATTGGCAGTCGCGTCCTCTTCTGCTGAAGTGCAGGATCCCCAACTGGCTACGCCGCGCCCCAATATCCCCGCGGCTATTGCGGGACAAGTACCGGCTACTCCTTCTGCCCCAGTATTGCCTCCTCGCGCTACTACCACTAGAGGCGCGATAGCCTTTCCTGTACCCGGGCAAATCAACGGGTTTGGCGGGTATCCTGCCCGTGTCAACCTGAGCGAGCTGATTGAACTGCTAGAGCAGAAACTTGCGGCTATGAAGAGGTAGGCAAAGCACGCAAGACGTTCCTATCTTAACATGAGTAGCCCTTCTCCGAAGCGGAGAAGGGCTACTCTTTTGGTGGCTCTCAGGCGAAAAGCAGAAACACATACTATATCGCACTATTCATTTGACGAGGGGGGGGGAGTGAGGTAGAATGAGCAAGCGAGAAGGTTGGGTGGTCGCTCTTGAGCGAGCGGAGGGTTCGCCCTCTTAGCGAACTTGGGAGAGGAAAGTCCGGGCTTCATAGGGCGCGATGCCGGATAACGTCCGGGCGGGGTGACCCGACGGAAAGTGCCACAGAAAAGATACAGCCGCGCTCTTAGGAGGGCGGCAACGGTGAAATGGTGCGGTAAAAGCGCACCAGCGGCGTGGAGACACGTCGGCTAGGTAAACCCCATCGGAAGCAAGGTCAGACAGAAGGGGCTAAGGTGGCTCCGCCGACCCTTCGGGATGTACCGCAAGAGGAGTGAGGCAACTCACTTCCCAGAGAGATGACCACACAAATACAGAACCCGGCTTATAGACCTTCTCGCAATAAAGCGAAAGCCCTAAGAATATAACACCCTCTGCCTACAAATCAAAATGTGGGCAGGGGGTTCGTTATTATACAGTAACCACTTAACTTTATTGACAAGTAATATGGAAATAGAGTATAGTAATGTTATCCTGTTTGAGACGGAGGCGTATTAGATGATTTGCCCGCAACCGCTAGCCCTTATCTTAAATGATCCGATTTTGTTGTCACACATTATTGATTCTCGCTTGAGAGGAGAGATTGAGGCACTCAACCGCTTCGATGCTAACCTGCCTCGCAACCATCGGGGAACGGTAGCGTACCATGAGACGTTGCGCGAGTTATGCGCTCGTCTACTTCCACTAGGCTTCATCCGAGAGGAGGAGAATAATCAAGTGCGCCTCATCTCACCTCCCAGTGCAAATGGGGTTTGCTGTCGTCTCTTAATATGTAAGGGGGTAGTAAGCGGAACGCACGCTGAGGTAAACCCAAAAGGTAAGCTAACGCGCCATCTCATTTTGCATGAAAACCCTTCCCACTTTCTGCGTTTGCCGCTGTTTGAATTAGAGGAGCTTCCTCCGCTTAATATATGGTGTATTGCAAGCGTATTTAGCGATTCAGAAGGAACGGAGCAACTCGGTATCCACCTAACCATTCCGCATGAATTGAACAATGATGGAACTGAATTCGAGTGCATGGAAAGCGTATCCATTTACAGTGGCGAACTGACAACGGCTTCGATACCGCCGATTGACCAACCTGATAGTGTGGATATTGACATTGATTTCGGTGACAAAGATGGAACGAATGATTAGCGGACAGATGATATGAACACTAAAGAATCCTTTGCACCAGGGCGCCTCACTGCGGCGCGAGAACGACGAGGCATGACCAAGAAGGCGGTGGCAGAAGCCATTTCCGTTTCCGCGCCGTATATGACTGCCCTGGAATCCGGAGCGGAAACCCCGACAATGGAGATGGTCTCTTGTCTCTCCTTTGCGCTCCGCTTCCCTATTGGTTGGTTTTACGCGAATCCGATTGAGGAGTTACCACCACAATCTATCAGCTTTCGGTCGCGGTCAAGAATGACTACCAAAATTCGTGATATCACCAAACAAGTAAGCAGAAATGCGTCTGTAGATATATCTCCAATTCTTCATCAGCATTTTCGCTTACCGTTAACAGACCTGCCCGACTTATCTGATGAAGAGCCAGAAATTGCCGCAGAGATAATTCGTGATTATTGGAAACTTGGGCAGGGCCCGATTAAAAACATGGTTCATTTACTGGAAGCCAAAGGAATAGAGGTTTATTGGTTGAATGTGGAGTCGTCTTGCGTTGATGCTGTTTCATTCTGGCGTGATGATAAGCCTTTTACCCTCTTAAATCTGTCCGAACGCTCAGGCGAACGAGGGCGTTTCAACGCGGCGCATGAACTGGCGCATCTTGTACTACACCGACGTGCCGAAATTGAGGTTGTCGATGGTCGTCAAATAGAAGGAGAGGCAGATAGGTTCGCCTCAGCGTTTCTACTCCCTGCCCGTCAGTTTCGCATCGAATGTCCGCGTCAACCTATCTTAGCGCAATTTATCCCGCTAAAGCAAAGGTGGGGAGTTTCTATACAGGCTATGGTACGACGTTGCACCGACTTGAAAGTATTTTCTCACTGGCAGTACGAAACTGCGTTCAAGAATATCAGCGCGAACGGTTGGCGAAAGCATGAGCCTACACGTTTAGAACACGAGTCTTCCGCCATCCATGCAATGGCTTTCGAGAAATTGGCTTCTAAAGGCATATATCCCGAAGACATCGCTCGCCAAATTCATATTAGCCCTGAAGACTTATACGAGATTACGCCAGCGGCGCGGAAGGTCGCCGCGCACTCCAATTCACCAGAAGTTGTAGAGGCATCTGAACGAGTGTACGGGCATCTCCGCGTTGTCGGCTAGAATGTCTCTCTTTTGTATATAGCCAGCCGATACCGTTCCGCTCGGAACTGTAGCGATTAAAAGGAAGCACTGCATGACTACACAGATACTTGAAGGAACGTTTACGGAGGTGCAACGACAATTAAGCGCGTTGCCGCTAAAATCGGAGGCGCGTCTGCGTATCATCGTAACAGAGGCGGAAGCGGTAGACGCGCTACCCGCAAAACCGTTTACTCCGACGGAGTTTCGGAATGGGTTACCCCTTTTACCGCAACGAGAACTGACGGAACCTATCACCTTAAAACTGGTTCAGCGTCTTTCGGAGGATGAGGAGGCTTTCAGTGCGTATAGAACTACCGGACGTTAACGTTTTACTGGCTCTGCTTGACCCCATGCACCCACGCCATGAAGCGGCGAATATCTGGTATGAAAGCCTCTCCTCTTCTGGATGGGCGACGTGCCCTCTAACGGAAAACGGCTTTGTCCGCATCCTCTCTTCCCCATCCTATCCGGGTGTGCGACTTCGCTCAGAGGACGCGCTGACACTGCTGAAAGCCGTTATTGAAAACCCTCTCGCTCCCCATCATTTCTGGTCAGGTAGCGTCTCATTATTGGATAGGGACCTCATAATCCCCTCCGCTATCGCATGACCAAAACAGATTACGGATGTGTATTTGCTCGCGCTTTGCCAAAGGAAGGGCGGAACCTTAGTCACGCTAGATTCCAAAATTACCGCCGCTCCTATCGTTTCGCCTCATCCAGACCTGTTTCGCCTTCTCTCTTAGGCGTTCGCGGTCATCTTGCCCTTATCTGCCGCCTGCGCGTTGGCACGCGACTTCTCCTTCTCCGCTGTCATCTCCTCCACTGTTTTCGTATGCAGACGTGCTGCGCCCCGCGTCTCCACGAGGTTCACGCGAGTCCCGTTCGCCTCGTGTGCGGCTAGGCGGTCTTTCGCTTTCGGAATGTCGTCTTCGTACTGCGGAAGCCATTCGGCTTGAGCAACTAGCATCTCGTCCGTCATCTGCCACACCTCTTCGGGGTCGCATACCGCGCCAACAAGCGGGTCGTGGAGCATGGCTTGCTTGAGGAGCGTGACGTTGCCGTGTACCGCCGCCTCTACGCTCATCTCCTGAACGCGGATGCTTGCCGAACAGGTTGCGGCGCAGGCGAGAGGTAGGTCGCCCGTCACTGGGATGTTGATACCATTACGGTCTACGTATCCGGGAACCTCAATAATACAGCCGTTGGGCAGGTTTGTGATGATGTTGTTGTTCACCACGTTGAAGTGTCCTCGGTAGGTTCGCCCCGTCTCCAAACCCTCAATGATATATGAGCCATGCTCTTCGCTTCGCTTTTCAGGCGAGAATTTAGGCGGCTCTTGCGTCATCCAGTTCGGGAAGTCCGTCTCAAACCAGTTGCGCCCCTCCGTACAGACGCGCAGGTAGCCGCCCGTCTCGCCGTTTATCCAGCTAGAGAGGTCTATCCACTTATTGATTTCGCCGACGCGCTTGCGATACCAGGGGAGGTATTCGCTCAGGTGTCCGTTCGATTCCGTGCTGTAGTACCCGAATCTATCCAGCGCGTCGATACGCACTTTTTCGGTGGTAGGGTACTGCGGATGAGCGCGAAATAGCTCTAGCAGGCGTGGAATTAGGTCGATACCTTGCCAGACCGCTTTGGTACACCACGTCTGGTGATTGATACCCGCAAACACGAAATCTATCTCCTTACGATGTATCTTTACGTCCTCCGCTATCAAGCCTTCGCGCTTCGCCCAGTGCTCCACGCAGGAGGCTATCTGCCACTGCGCTCCCTGCACTCCATGACATAGCCCTATAGTGTTCACACCGCCGTACTTATTGCACGCCCAAGTAAGCATCGCCATTGGGTTGGAGTAGTTCAAAAAGAGGGCGTTTGGTTTCGCCACTTCGCGAATATCTTTGCAGAAGCCCAAAAGCGCGGGTATACCGCGTTGCGCGTACATAATTCCGCCCGCGCAGATGGTGTCGCCCACGCACTGGTCTACGCCGTACTTGAGCGGGATGTCTATATCGCCAGCGAAAGCGTCTAACCCGCCCTGCCGTATCATACAGATAACGTAGTCCGCATCGGCAATCGTGCGCCTTCTATCGGTGGAAGCCTCTATCTTCGCAGGCAGACCGTTCGCCTCGATGTCACGGCGGGCGAGTTGTGTCACCATGTCGAGGTTGTGTTGGGAGAGGTCGGTGAAGGCGAAGGTAGTGTCGCCGAATTCGGGAACCGTGAGCAGGTCTGCCATAAGTCGGCGGGTGAAGCCAATCGAACCCGCGCCAATCATGGCGATTTTCAGAGCCATTATGTCACTCCTTAGTGAGATTTTGAGGGAAGTATTGCGAGTGAGTTTCGACAGGCGGAGCGGAATTACCTGCCTCTATTCGAGCGTCTCTGTATTGATGTCATCACTGCACCGTCTTCATAGAGAATTCGATTGTCGGTATGGTATCTGAGGTTGCCAAACTCTGCCCCTCCCGTTCCAACTTTAGCCGTAGGGCCAGACAATAAAGGTCTTTGTTCCAGTGAAGATACTTATCAGCATCCAGATACTTCCGATAGCGCACTCGCCGAGTATCAAGCCCAAGAAGAACGGTAGGGCGCGGTAGTAGCCTTTTAGCCCCCCATACTTAAAGATGACCACCTTACAGAACCACGCCACCATCAGTGAGAACCAGAGGTTGTTCATGCTCCAGTTGCTCGAAACGGCGTACCCGACGGGGTGAAGCGCGAAGTTCACAAAGTTCATCCGCAATCCGCTCAAGATGATAGTGACGATAAAGCCTACAAATATAGCCAGAACCGCCATGTGGTTTTGAGCGGGAGGAACCCCCACCGTTAACAGATTTGAAATATGTTCGTAGGGTTCGCGTCCAAATATTGTGCTGACGTAGGGTGGGTCAACTTTGGAGGTTGCGCCCCACACATAGTGTAGGTGGATATTGGTGAGGAAGCCGCTAAAGGTTCCCCATGAAGCCCCAATAAGAAGCACCCAGAACATCGCTTTCATGCTCAACCCCGTCTTCTCGGCAGCGCGAAGCCCTTCGATATGGGCAGGCATGGGGTGAGCGCGGTAGTTACGGTTGAAGCCGTGCATTGGTGCGAACATCGCGAGGTCGGTATGACTCAGGTTTTGTGTACCGAAGAGCATCGGCATAAGCCGCATCGGACCCATAGAGCCGAGGTCGTGGGCAGGTGTACCCAACTCGGCGCGAAGGCGCGTAATAGAGAGTATCGCCATAAAGTAGAAGAGAAGAACCACTAAAACTACCCAAGTCGTCATACCCGCCGCCTTAAAGAAGAGAGTGAGCGCAAGGAAACTACCTACAAATCCGAGTACTGCAAATCGGTAGGAGGTAGGCTCGTCTTTGTCGGTTCCATCAGAGCCGTGCCATACCGACCGTAGAGCTTGTTGGAGGGCTTTTCTTGCCGTATATATCGTGAAGCAGGCGATAGCAAGATACGCTCCGAACGACTGCTCGTAGAGGAATGGGAAGCGCGGAATGTCGGTGTAGCCGTAGGCACTTGCGGCGATAGGCTGTAGTTTCCATATCCAGAAGAAAAACCAACACGAAAAGAGAAAGTCGAGCGGTAGAAGCATACCCACGCCCACTATCCAAGGAAAGAAGCCGAGCGGAAGCCAGCCTATCGCGTTCCAAGGAGGGCTTGTTAGAAGTTGGTTGATGGTCTGCCAGCGCGTATAGGGTTCGGGGATACTGGGGAAGAGGGTGTGTAGCCCGAACCACGTGTCGAGAATGGCAGTGATGGCGAAAGCGAACCAGAAGAGCTTATTTGAAAAAAGTGGAACACGAGGCTGCACCAGTTCGAGCGGAAGTTGTGCGAGAGGGTAGGAGAGACGCTCTCTATCTGTCCACTGTTTACGAAATAGAACGTTGAGGCAGGCGCACCCAAAGGTTATCACCGTGAAGAAGCCCGTCCAGATAAGCGTCGGCTTTATCCATATACTGAGATCGCGGACGTTCCAGAGGCTTGCGTTCCCAACATAGTACTTTTCGAGGGCAGATGGGTCGCGGATAGTGAGCCATGTGGGTATGTAGGGCGTAATCTCAGTGTTCCAGTGGTTCGCCGCAT
>JAPLCR010000659.1:15959-16529 GCA_026392135.1 Armatimonadota bacterium | reverse complement strand
GTAGTCGCCGAAGTAGGTGGCGTTCGCGCCGTTGCGGGGATGTTCGCGCCTGCCCCGAATCCGCGCCGTCGAATCGCCGTCGTCGAAGCGCAAAGTTCCGCAGACCGTCGCCGCGCCGATGTCCACCGCCAACCCAAGCACTCCGAATATCTCCGAGTAGTGGTAGATGTACGCGCCGTCCAGCATCACGCCGTCCGCTTCGCCGCCATGCCCCACAACGCAGTTATTTCCGACGACGGTGCGCCCGTTTACGAGGCAGTAGTCGCTGATTCGCGTGTTCGCCCCGACGATAACGCTCGGTTGCAGTATCGCGCCGTTAATGACTCGCGTGTTTTTTCCAATCAATGCGTTACCCTCAATCACAACGCGATTCCCGATGGTCGCGCCCTCCTCCACGTAGATTTTGCCGCCGATTTCGGCTCCATCGGAGATAGAGGCGGTGGGGGCGATATAGGACTCCGCAAGATTCTCGAAACGCTCCTGCATCACCGCGCCGGAAGCGTCAAGGATATGCCAGCGCTTATCTACGTCTATGCAGGGCTTTTTGGATTCAATCGCGCCTACGTCGGC
>JAPLCR010000659.1:12126-15896 GCA_026392135.1 Armatimonadota bacterium | reverse complement strand
CTCTCAAGGGGGGGCATACCGCCGACTCGAACGTGGGTCATTACGCCCGGCGCGTTTTGGAGGGAGGGGAGAACCTGTTTTCCGAAGGCGTAGACTCCCGCGAGGCGGTAGGGCATATCTATGCTATGTCCTTCGATACTCTTGAAGGTCTTACCACCTAGCGCCCGCTCGTCCGCCACGTCGCAACCAATCCAGTCTTGCAGAAGGCTATCCGTGACGCGGGTGCAGAGCGCGGAGGCGGTGGCACCCTGCTTGGAGTGGAGGAGCCATGTAGCGCGGAGGTCTTCGAGCGAGACGACAATATCGCCGTAGACCACGAGGTAACTCTCCGCATCCGCGCCGCTTGCGTGTATTCCGGCAAGAGCGGCGGGGACGGTTCCAGAGGTTCCAGAGGGTTGGCGCGTGAAGAGGAGGCTTTCAGTTCCGAGAGGGTGGAGCGCGGCGCGAATGGAAGCCTCTTCATGCCCGACCACGACGACTATTCGCGAAAAGCCGAGTTCGCGGAGCAGTCGCACGTTTCGGGCTACAAGAGGCTCGTTGCCGATGGGGAAGGCGCACTTATTGCGGATGAGGTTGTAGGGGAAGAATTTGCGCCCCAACCCCGCCGCGAGAACAATCGCTACTGAGTGAGACACTTTACTCTCCTATCGTGCGACGGCGGCGAGGGGGATGAGATGGGAGGCGCGTTCGACCTGCTCCTCAATCTCCGGTATCTCGTTGTAGAGGCTGTCGCGCTCTATGGGGATACGCCCCGCTTCGCGAATCGTTTTTAGCATATCACGGCGCGTAAGCCCCTGTTTTTTGTTGCCGAGTTCGCCATCTTTGTAGGTGATTTCGTACTCTAGCACGGTTCCGTCTACATCGTCCGCGCCATACCACACCGACAGCTGGGTTATCTGCGGGGTGTTCATTATCCAGAACGACTTGATGTACGCGAAGTTGTCTAGCATGAGGCGCGACACGGCGATATTTCGCAGGTCGTCGTATCCGGTGGGGTGCTTAATGTCTTCGAGTTCGGTTCCCTCTGGGTGGAATGAGAGCGGGGTCATGGTGACAAAGTGCTTTGTTTCGTCTTGGAGTGCGCGTAGTAGTACAAGATGCTCGGCACGCTCTTCGAGGGTTTCGATATGCCCGTAGAGCATGGTGGCGTACTGCGCCAGCCCCGCATTTGCAACCGTGCGGGAGACATCCATCCAGCCATCGCCGTCCAGTTTGCGATCAAATAGCTCCTGATGCACGCGCTCGGAGAGGATTTCGATGCCGCCGCCGGGTAGCGAGTCTAGCCCCGCCGCTTTGAGTTCTTGTAGCACTACGTCAAGGGGCTTTTGGGCTTGTCGCTGTATCTCGATGAGTTCCACCATTGTAAAGGCTTTGATATGAACTCCGGGACGCGCCTCTTTGACGGTTCGCAGGAGGTCGAGGTAGTACTGATAGGGAAGGCGGGGGTTGATTCCACCGACCATGTGGACTTCTGTTATCGGCACGTCGAGGTGTTGCACAAGGCGTTGTCGCACCGTCTCAAGGCTCATTTCGTAGGGGGCGGGTCCGCCTTTTTTTGCGTAGAACGAGCAGAATTTGCAGAACTTGTTGCAGATATTGGTGTAGTTGATGTGCTGATTTCGGACGTAGTAGGTACGGTCTCCGTGTAGGCGCTCGCGCACGATGTTAGCGAGATAGCCGACGGCAGAAAGGTCGGGGGTCTGGTAGAGACGCACTCCGTCCTCGTAGGTCAGCCGCTCTTGCGCGATAACCTTCTCGTATATATCCATGAAGCCTTTGCCGATATAACGCTCGGCGCGGCGTGTGTTCTCGTTTTCTACTACAGACATATTTTTTCCTTTATTGACCTCTCCCTGCTCTGTATCTCCGCTCATTGATAGCCTTTGAGGAGTGCGAGAACCTGCCAATTTCGGGCATTCGCCCTTCCCCTTGTGAAGGGGTAAGGGTTGGGATGGGGTGGGCGGGTCAGTGCGGAAGGCTTATTGCCCTCGCTCCAGCCACCCCTCCCTCTAGCTTCGCGCTTACTCCCCTGACCAAAGAGGTGTTATTTCCAATAGTATACCACGCCGCTACGCCTTATCCCCCTCTTTACGGCTCATAATGGCGCGTGGTAGTAGCCCTACCAGAAGCAGAATGGAGGCGGTTGTGCCTGCGTTAATGTAGACCAGCGAGTTAAAGGTGAAGTGGTACTGGTCCATCATTTTCGTGCCTATGATGTCGCTAAGAGCGAGTCCGAAGTTGCGGATGCTCATCATCAGGGCGAAGCCCAGTGCTTCACACCCTACGGGAGTTGAGCGTACTGCCAAGTCCATCAGCGCAAGCTCCGAGAGTGCCCCTACCAGCCCCACCATAGAGTGGACGAGCGGTGCTGAGTTGTGAGTATATGCCAGAAAGAGCAGTGTTGCGACGGCGTTGATGCCCACACTTCCTATTAAGAGAAAACGTAGGTTGAATTTGCGACAGACGACGGCGTATATTAAGGCTCCAATAACCCCGAAAACTCCCTCCAGAGACTCCATAAAGCCAATATAGGGCTTTAGAAAGTGGAGTTCATCGGTTTGGCGAAAGGTAAGTGCCGTATTCAAGCCCGGAACGGTGTAGATGAGGAAGAGCATTACCACAGCAAGCCAGAGCGAGGGGGACTTTAGTATCTGACCGAGTTGCCCCTGCGCCTTTATAATGACTGGGTTGCGGGTTGGAACGATGGTCAAAAGGATGATGAGAAAGAACACGGCGAGAATCGCAATAAACGAGATGCCGATGCTATTGAAGTCTTTGTTCAGAGTAAGGTAGGTTGCTAGAACTGCTCCAACTCCCAGCCCGATATACGCTCCTGCGGGAACCTTTACACGGTGAAGAGCGGTCTGTTCCTCTTCAGCACCCTCTTCTGCATCTGGTATCCCTCGGGGTTTTTCTCGTAAAACGAGGAAGGTGAGCGCGGCAAGAGCGAAAAGAGACCCTGCCGCTATCATAGTGGTAGCAGACCAGCCGAAGCTCTTTCCTGCGAGATAGCCGCCTAGTAGGGGCGCACCGATACCTGCGACACTCTGCACTACTTGACGTAGGGAGGCGATACGTCCTGACGCACCAAATGTCTGCCCTGCCTCAACCATTAACCCTCCCATGACAGTACTAGCAAAGACCATTGCGACGTTCATTAAGATGGAGGCTGTTAGCAGTGCGGTATAGTTTCCGGGCAGAAAGTTCATCACTAGCCAGAGAGCACCTGCTGCGCCTGCACCGAGTATCATGTAGGAGCGGCGGCGCGTTCCAAATAGCGGGAAGGCATCGGTGAGTATTCCAGCAAGCGGCTTGAGGTTCCATGCGAAGGTTGACCAGAAAAAGAAGATGGCTATCTGCTCTTTTGGAAGGTGTAGGCTGTCTTTCAGGAGGAAGGTTGTTGGGAACTTTCCAATAACGCGTTGTTGTGCGAAGGTGGTTGCAAAGGCACCTGCGGCGACCAGTATGGCATAGTGCTGTATCGTGATGCCTGAGGCTGCTTGCGCTATAGAGGCGTTTTCCTTCGCGGATACAGAGGGGCTATCGTCGGGGTTCAATAAGAGTTCTCCTTAGAATGAGGATATAGTTCCTGTTATGTAGAGACAATACAGTGCCCTCCTACCAGTCTAGATGTTCTGTGACATGGGGAGGGGCTTTTCTGGTAGGCTGGCTCGTCTTTTCAAGAGAGAATCTATTTCGCGTCGGGTGCTTCCAATTCCTGCCAGCATTTCTACTAAAGACGTACTACAGCGTACTTCGTGACTTAGCTT
>JAPLCR010000659.1:0-12055 GCA_026392135.1 Armatimonadota bacterium | reverse complement strand
GACGATGTATGCGAATGTAGTGGTCGGGCATATAGATAGGTAGCTCTGTGCCTTTGAAGATTTTTTGGGGCGGCATATGACACTTGATGCAGCCGCTATTGGCATTGACAGGGCAGGCTTTTGTAGGTGGTGCGGCAGAGGCAGGCTTGTTTGAAGCTGAGTGGCACTGGATGCAGAGAGCCTCATATTTGGGGGTGTCTGTGCTGACATCTGCGTGCGGGTTATGACAGGTGATACAGGTCAATTTCCCGCTACTTTTTTTGAAGCATTGGCTCAGGGCAAGCCCGTAGGGCTGGAAGCGTCCTGTTGAATCTCTGGGCATATTCATCTCTTCGACTCGTTTTTCCGTCATGTGGCACTGTCCGCACATCTCGTTAATACGCTCTCCTGTCGCCTGTTTTAGAGGCTCCATATTCAGATTGCCTGCATTACCTGTGCGTATCGCGTTGATATGGGCACTTCCTGCCCCATGGCACGATTCGCAACCGACCCCCATAAACTTCTGCTCGGGGACGATTGTGTTTGTCGGTACCGTTACGGCGTGGCAGAGAACACATCTGCGCGGGAACTCACCGTCATACATACGCCCCATTGCCTTGTCTTTCATACCCTCTTGTCCGGGGGTGAAATGCCACTTGCGGAGGTTCGGGAAATAGCTCTTCCGCATCTCTGCCAACTGAGTTGTTCCTTGTACGGAGGCAAAAGTTATCCCTGTTTTACCGGAGCCAAAAGCCAGTTGCATGGGATATATGCCCTGTTCAGGCTGTCCCTGTGTGGCAAGCCCTATGCTGCCGTCTTTGGTTGCAATAGAGTATATCGTATCGGGAATGGTGCCGTCGGGCGGAGCCATTTTCGCGAGTGCTTTTCGGCTCATGGAGCGTAGGGTATTGGCGTGCCTGCTTGCGGTGTGGGTCTTTACCTCATTAGGGTGACACTCCACACACGCCCCACTTCCGACAAAGTCGTTGTGTAGAGGAGTAACGAAGGCACTCTCAACCGGCGGCGGGCTTGCTTTAGGGGGGGCAGGAGAGGTGCATCCCGCCACGCAGAGTATCACAGTGAGAACGATGAGAACACCGACCAGCAGGGGGAGTTGGAGGCGACGGTGTAGTGCGAAAATTTTCATGGTTGTTTCCTGTTCTGTGTGCCTTATCCCGTGTATGGAGAGAGCGTTTCAGTAGCGAACAGTGTACTGATAAAGCGTTTGAGAGTCAACAGTTGGGAGGCAAGACGGAAAGAGCCGTTTGGGTAGGTCTGCGAGAGTAGCCGCCTTATAGTCTACACCTCCCTAATCTCTCTCTTTGCCGCTACTTTGTTGTGGGCGGGTGAAAATAGAGGACGTTCTCATATTGCTTTGTGGCGTGTCCGTCGTACTTCAAGGTCTCTCCCACGCTCCAAACTGTAAAGCCGTCCTCCTCTTTCCGATAGCGCATCGGCTTGCCGTCGAAGGGGTCTACAGGAACCTCTTTGTATATCTCGGTAAGGTTATCTGGAAAGTGCCCGTGTCGCGTTTTCCAGACCATCACTTGCGCCATTATCGTTGTGACGCTTTGTTTAGCCACTGCGGAGGCTCGATTCCGCCCGCTTTTGAGGCAGTTGAGGGCGATATCAGCGAAGAAAGATTCCGGAGCGTCGGCGTGCGCCTCTAACTTGGCAATCATCGGGCGAGCGCCCTTAATGCCTAGATAGTAAGGTTCGGCAAGGGATTTAAGCGCGACTCGCATCCCTTGAAGTAGATACGCCTCGCTCAGAGCGCAGTAGCGGTCAACGGCACTCTTATCCTTGGAAATATAGCCATATCGCTTCCAGTTCACTTTAGCGTCCCTTATTTCACCCAGCACCTCCAACGGGTTCTTCTTTGTTAGGGCGTTCGCCTTGATGTCTTGAAGAAAATTCAACTTCATAAGAGTCTCCACAGGGACAGCCTGCGACATGGGGGCGGGTAGCGGCACTCTTTCCAACTCTTTCGCAAGCTCCTCCACTACGTCCGGCACATCTCTCGCTTCATAGAGAACCTTCTGCACTCCTTTCAGTACTATCGCTCGCACTGCCTGAGCGACCAGCAAATCAATCAGCGTCGGGTTCTCTTTTTCCGAAAGATGCGCGAATTTAAGCCCCATTAGTGCGTTTTTCGCCGCCTCAGCGTATCTGCGCTCCGCTAAAAGGAGAGTGGTGCGAGCAAGAATCCACCGGGCTTGTCCGCGCAAGACCGCTTTTTGTGGAAAATCCATCGCGCTATCTATATAGGTTGTGCTAGACCATCTTATGGGAACACTGTAGGCTACACACGCGCTACTCTTCTCTATCAGGTCGTACAGGCTCTGATACTTTTGAAAAGCAAGTTTTGCCCGCTCTGTTTCCTGCGGTGTTATCTTATCCCATGAGAGAAGGCGGCTATAGAGGAGTTGTTTTTCGNAGTGAGTTTGGTTTTTCTGTCTAGCTCTGAAAACTGTTGGAGGTAGGTCGTTAGGTTCTGGGCGGGCGGCGTTTTATGGTAAGGCAGTTCAGCGGGGGTGAGCGGAAGCCCCGCCTGTTTCGCCAACTTCCGCTCCTTTTGCACAAGTTCTACCGCAGCCGCAGTAGGCGTGATGGGGCGTTGACCGAGTACGCGCAACCAGAACAGCGTCATCAGGCACGCGCCCAAGCCTATCGCTATTGTGATGGATTTCTTCATGCGATGCCCCTTTTTACCGGGTTTTACTACTTCAAGACTACTGTTGCCCGAACTGTGCCGGCGCGTTGGTGCTTCACCGTCACCTTGACCTCAGTACCGGGCTTGGCGCGAACCACCCACTCAATTTTCGCCCGCTCCTCTGAGGGGTCGAAGTCCCTGTCGTAGGGAGTGCAACTCTTGTAGGCTTTGCCCTCCAACTGCCCGTGTTCCTCTCTCTGTTTGCCCAGTGCTAGCGTCGCGCCTTCGGGTAGCTCTATCTCCGCGACGAGCGCACGTACCGCTTTGCGCTCTACTGCCCGCTTTGTAATGTAGGTGGGAAGCCAGCCGACATTCTCCACCACTACGCGCACTCGGTAGGCGGACGCACCCACCCACTGCTCTTCCTCAATACGAGTCACCTCAACGCTATGCAGACGTAGCTCCGGCGCGATAAGCGCGTGGTAAATCGCCCACTCGGCAAGGGGGGCTATCTCCTTCTCTAGGAAGGCGGGGGGTGGATTTCGGAACGCGGCGATGCCGTGCCAGCCGCCGAGTTCGATGTCGCCGAGTTGGGGGTGTGTGAAGGGATACCAGTCGATATACCCTTTTCCTTCCAACGCGGTATCCGACCACTCCAACATCTTTATATCCTCTTCAATGGGGTGCGTCCGATGCCAATCTATGAACTTAAAGGCTCCCGACTTCGTGTCTTTATCAAAGCCCGCCGTAAGCCCCGCCTGACGTTGGGGAGACCATATCTCCACTGTCCACGCGAACACCCCTAGGTGGTCGTAGAGCCAGTCGTCGAAGACCCCCGTTATCACCTCTTTGGGATGGTAGCGAAAATCGTGGTAGACGCTTATCGCGGGGTAGCCTGTGAGGTCGGTTCCCTGCTTCCCAATCTCTTGAAACGCCCAGAGGTCTTCGGCGGGCATAGAGTCGTCTGCAGAGGTTCCGTAGGGGCGTAACAGCACGCCGCTATAGGTGTGGAACGACATAGACCCCGTTATATTGGGGTGTTGCGTGATGAATCGCATGAGGTTCTGCGCTTCGGGTTCACTGCCCGGATAGTTTCCTGCGCCGTGTTGCTCTCCCTCTAGCCGCCAGTGTGCGGGGAAATTACGGTTGAGGTCTAGCCCCTCCTTGTTGCGTTGAATATCGAGGGTGGTTCCGTCCCAGTTTTCGAGTAGCCCTTCGGGGAGTAGGCGGAAGTACTGTCCGCCTGTTTCGGTAGGGGTTCTACGAGTAAGTAGGCGGGGATGGTCAGGGTTGATTTTCCATGCGCCGTTCTCATCGGGAATACGCATCATCAGCCTTCTGCCGTCGCCGTCGAGGTCTTGCATTTTCAGCCCGTCAATCGGCTCTTCATCGAAAGGATAGGGGCGCGTGCTGGAACGGATATAGTTTGGCGGGGTCTGAAAATACTGCTCAGCACCATCTGGGTTGACGCGGGGTACAATATAGAAGGTGCGTGTGTCTAGTGCGCGGGTTACGTCGGGGTTGGTGCCGTACTCCGTAGCCAACTTATGAAGAATGTAGAGACACGCGGACGACGCGGAGACCTCTGTAGCGTGGATGTTACCATCGCACCATAGGGCGGGCTTGTCGTCTGCCGCGCCTGTGTCGAAGTTGGTTGCGGTCATGCAGTAGACTTCGCGCCCTTCATAGCTTTTGCCAATGCTCTCCATTTTCAGGAGGCGAGGGTACTGCTTGACAAGGCTTTCGAGGATAGCAGTCAACTCTGCATACGGGTAGTAGGTATCAAATCTAATCTCGGTAGGCACGGGTACAACCCTTTCATAACGGTATAAAGTGTAACGTTCATGGCAGGTTTCGCCACTGTGCCTGTCTATTCCTCTCTTGGTGCAGGAAACCCCTGCAAGGAGGTTGTAAACCTATGGAGCCTTTTATCTGGATTGCGGCTGGTGTTTTCCTTTTGAGCCTCGTTACTTCGACGCTCAAGGTCTTCAATAACTGGGAGCGTGCCGTCATTTTACGGTTGGGCAAGTTCAGCAGAATGGGGGAACCCGGTCTCAATGTCCTGATTCCCTTCTTTGAAAAAGCCTACCGCGTGGACACGCGCATCCTGACAATGGACATAGCACGGCAAGAGATGATGACTCGCGACAACGTTCCCGTTACGGTAGATGCGATTGTCCTCTTTCGCGTGGTAGACCCCAAGGCGGCTGTTCTGAACATCCTCGACTACGATGAGACTACTTCGCTTCTCGCGCAGACGGCGTTGCGAAGCACGGTGGGGCAGGCAGAACTGGATGACCTGCTGTCTAATAGAGACCACGTTAATCAGACTCTACAGCGTGTAATTGACGGGCAGACGGAGCCTTTCGGGGTAAAGGTGAGCACAGTGGAGATACGAGATGTTTTCCTACCGGATACGATGAAGCGGGCTATGGCGGCGCAAGCGGAGGCGGAGCGCGAAAAGCGGGCGAAGGTTATCAACGCAGAGGGTGAGTATCAGGCGGCAGAGCGATTGACACAGGCGGCAGCGGTGATGAGCCGCGAACCTGCGGCGCTTCAGTTACGCTACCTTCAGGCTATGCGCGATATAGCTTCAGAAAAAAGCACTATCACCATTCTGCCCGTTCCGATTGACCTTATTTCGCCTTTTATCGAGATGGCGAAGCGGATAAATGTCTCTGCAACGGCAAGCGAAGCCGCGGCTACTGCGCCCGAAGCTCCTGCTCTTGCGGTGCGCCCAGATGCGCTTCTGCCGTTTATAACCCCCCACGTTGCAGAGACTGCTGTGAAAGGGGCGGATAATGTCTGAATTAGAGTCAAAAAGCGTATCGCGGCGTAACTGGGTGAAACTGGCAGGAGGAGCCGCTGTTGGCATGGCGGCACTTGTGACGGGGTGCGCCCCAGAGGAGAAAAAGACCGTGGACAACACGAAGCCTAAGCCCCAATCAGACACCTCTGTCGCTACTGTAAGCGCGGAGGTGGTGCAGTACGAGAAGGAGCTTGGCATAACGATTTCTGCGGAACAGAGAAAAGAGTTTCCTGCGGCGATTAAAGCGATGCGGGATAATTCGTATAGCCTTCGCACGTTCGCTCTCTCAGATGGCGGTAGCGAACCGGGTATTCTCTTCACGCCTACACCGGATAGACGCTGAAGGAGAGCCTTAGTCCCCTCTTTAGCCCTCCCCGCACGGTGGGGAGATCGGGTGATATGAATTTGAACTACTGCCCACGTTTTCTGCGGTAGACTATTCCATCTACTATCCCGCACTTGATAAAGGAGACTCCTAACTCATGCCTGAAACACCCCTACACTTCAAAACGGCTACCGAACTCGGCAGGCTCATACGTGCCAAAAAAATATCTTCTGTCGAATTGACGACACTCTACCTAGAACGCCTTGAAAAGGAGGGGGTAAAGTTGAATGCCCTCGCGCATCTCACCCGTGACCTCGCTTTGCAACAGGCGAAACAGGCAGACAGTGAACTGAGTTCAGGAAAAGCGCGTAGCCCACTGCACGGCGTTCCTTACGGTGCGAAAGACCTTCTCTCCACGAAGGGAATCCCTACACAGTGGGGCTCTCCTGCCCATAAAGACCAGGTTTTTGACTACGATGCGACGGTGGTGAGCCGACTGCGAGAGGCGGGAGCAGTTCTTGTTGGGAAGTTGGCGATGATAGAGTTGGCGGGTGGCGGCGGGTATGAGTACGCAAATGCTTCTCTGCATGGTGCGGCGAAATGCCCCTGGGATAGAGAGCGATGGGCAGGGGGGTCGTCATCGGGTTCAGGTGCAACGGTGGGTGCGGGCACAGTGGGCTTTGCGATTGGAACGGAGACATGGGGGAGTATCACGGTTCCGGCAGCGTTCTGCGGAATTACGGGGCTACGCCCGACCTATGGGCGCGTCAGCCGTCATGGGGCGATGGCGCTGAGTTGGACGCTTGATAAAATTGGTCCCATGGCGCGGTCTGCGGAGGACTGCGGACACATTTTGCAGGCGATAGCGGGGCGCGACCCACTCGATTCGACCAGTGCGCCCGGACGTTTTCAGTTCAGCCCACGAAATTTTGCGACGGGAAAGCCCCTGCGAATAGGGATTCTCAAACAGGACTACAGCAAAGCACCGGAGGTCAAGAAGGCGTTTGATACCGCGCTAGAGGTTTTCAAAAAACAAAAATTCACCTTTAAAGAGACACAGTACCCAGAGGGCGTTCCCTACGATGCGAGCGCGGGCACGATTGTTAATGCGGAAGGCTCCGCTGCCTTTGAGAACCTGATACGCAGTGATAAACTGAAAGCCCTTGTCGATGTCTCCCAACAGACAGGGCTTATTGCGGGGCTGACGGTCTCCGCGGCGGACTACATTCGCGCCCTGCGGATACGCGCTATCGCTATTGAGACGCTAAATAAGATGTGGGGGGAGTTTGACGCACTCATCGCTCCCACTCTTCTTCGAGAAGCGACTCCTATCTCACAAGCCTCTAGAGAGAGTACGGAGCCTTGGGGTGGGAATGGGGGCGCGGGCAACCTTGTGGGGCTACCCTCCATCTCTATTCCAATGGGCTTTGGTAAGAGCCGCCTGCCATTGGGATTGGAGATTATCGCCGCACCCTTCGCCGAGCAGACTATTCTCTCGCTTGCGATGCTCTTTCAACGTTAAACGGATTGGCACAAGCAGTACCCGAAATAGGTAAACCTACACCTACTCGTTCACGCGCTCTCCGTACAGATACCGCGCCCGCACTTTACGGTAAAAGGTTCCCGTCTCGAATGTTAGTAGGCGGGTGACGTGTTCTGAGCGTTGGATGCGAATGCGGTCTGCACTCAGAAGTGGAACCGCGTCTATCCCGTCTACCGCGAAGAACATATCGTTTCCTTCCGACTCAATCTCAATTTCGATAGTTTCGTCTTTGGGCAGAAGCATGGGGCGGGCATTTAGCGTATGTGGGCAGATAGGAACCATGAGAAGTGCCTCCACGGTGGGCATAACGAGCGGTCCTCCTGCCGAAAGCGCGTAGGCGGTGGAGCCTGTCGGGGTGGCTATGACGATGCCATCCGAAGGGAAGCGTGCAAATGGTGTACCGCCCAGACTCGTGGAGAGTGCCATTAGGTGCGACATACCGCTCTTTACCATCACCTCATTCAGCCCGAAGCGTCGACAGATAACTTCGCCGTCCCGCACTATCTCTGCCTGCACCATTAGCCGCTCTTGTATAGAGGCTTCCCCCTTCAGAGTTTTGTCTAGTGCCTCCTCAACACGTGCCGGCTCAATCTCTGCAATAAAGCCGAACTTCCCTTTATGAACCCCTAGAATAGGGATACCATAGGGAGCCGCCATGCGTGCCGCCGTGAGGATGGTTCCGTCGCCGCCCAGGGTAACAATAAAATCAACTGCCTCTGCGCCGTTGACTGTGCAGTCGAAAGGGGAAAGGTTCAGCCGTTCAGCCGTCACCTTGTCATAAGCCGCCTCTATACCGTGCTGGTTCAGCCAACTCTCCACCTCTTGCGCTAGAGCAACTGCTTCAGCACGGGAGGGGTGTAGGACAATGCCCACTCTATTTGTCTTTCGCTCCAAAATACGCTCCATTCGTACCTCCTCCGCTAGCCTCTATGCCCCTTGCCTGTCAGAGGGAGAAACACATCTTTGTTCAGTAAGCTAATGACGTTCGCCAATACCTCGTTCGGGTGTGCCATGCCTGTTTGAAGTGTACTGCCCTTCTCTAGCAGAGTGACCCCCACTCGATTGATACCCGCTACCTCGCAAAGTTTGCTTGTAAAGGCTTCTGAAACCTCCGCGCTTCTTGCCCCAGTATCTACGTGGGCACTCCCCATGCTTGCGATGAGGTTCGGCACTGTGTCGCAGAGGAGTTCAACCTCTTTCCTGTAGTGGCTTGCATAGAGAACGGTAAGCCCTTATGCTCCTTCTCTATAATAGCCGTTCGCACGTCATTTTGCCGCTATATTGCACAGTCATTGACGTATTTTTTCGCCTGTTAGACTTCAAATCACACCCACCGTAAGGAAATCATGCCTCTTATGGTGAATAGCCTTCTAACTTTATAGGTTTGAAGGCACTTCAGAAAGGCAGGGTACTATGTCTGAGCAGTTAAGTCGGCGTGGCTTCTTACGCAGCGCCACCATCATGGGTGCGGGGGCGTTGGCGATTGGGGTGAAAGCCCAGTCTCCTAACGATAAGCTCAACCTCGGAATTATTGGTGTCAACCATCGAGGAGGGGATAACCTAAACGGAGTGCAGAGCCAGAATATCGTGGCACTGTGCGATATAGATGAAAACTACCTTAACGAAGCGAAGCAACGCTTTCCTAACGCAAAGACCTTTACGGACTATCGCAAGATGCTAGAGATGAAGGGGTTGGATGGCGCGGTGATTAGTACGCCTGACCACCACCATGCTCCCGCAACCTCTCTTGCGCTCCATGCGGGTCTACACGTCTACTGTGAAAAGCCCCTCACTCACACCGTTCAGGAGGCGCGAACCGTGGCACAACTCGCGAAGAGATACCGCCGCGTTACGCAGATGGGTACTCAGATTCATGCTGAGAACAACTATCGCCGTGTGGTAGAGCTTATCCAGAGTGGAGCGATAGGCGAGGTTAGCGAAGTGCATACGTGGGTGCAGAAGATATGGGCAGGGAGCGGAAAGCCTAGCGACACACCACCCGTACCTGCGAACCTCCACTGGAATGAGTGGCTGGGCCCTGCTGCCGAGCGTCCTTATCACCCCTCTTACCTCCCCGCAACATGGCGCGGATTTTGGGATTTTGGGTGCGGAACCATTGGTGATATGGCGTGTCACCACATGGACTTGCCGTTCTGGGCATTAGGGTTGCGCTATCCCTCCACCATCTCTGCTGAGGGACCTGTAGTAGACTCATACGTCACTCCGAACTGGCTGACCGTACACTATGAGTTTCCAGTGAGCGGGCGAAAAAAGCCCGTCAAACTGTCGTGGTACGATGGGGAGAGGGTTCCGCCCATTTTACAGGAGAAGGGGCTTCCTAACTGGGGCGGCGGTAACCTCTTTATTGGGAGTAAGGGGATGCTTCTTGCAGACTATGGGCAGTACAAACTCCTCCCAGAAAAGGATTTTGTGGGCTATGTTCCCCCTGCACCCACGATTGCGAACTCTATTGGGCACCACAATGAGTGGATACAAGCCTGTAAAACGGGCGGAGTGACGACCTGTAACTTCGACTACTCTGGTGCGTTGACCGAAGCGGTTCTTTTGGGAAACGTCGCCTATCGTACAGGAAAGACCCTTGAATGGGATGCCAAGCGTCTCAAGGTGAAAAACGCTCCTGAAGCGGAGGCATATCTGCGTACTGCCTATCGGAGCGGCTGGAAAGTTTAAAGAAGACCGCGGCTTCATCGCAGGAACTTATCTTGCGATGAAGCGTGTATAAGAGATACAGATACCTCTGTGCGGAGACGCGCAGAGAGAACACTAGAATGGAGTAATGAGCATGGCACGATTTGGCGGAATGCCGGGCGGTGGCGGAGGTATGGATATGATGCGCCTTATGAAGCAGGCGCAGAAGATGCAAGAGGATGCGGCAAAACTGCAACAAGATATGCAGGCGGCGCGTTTTGAGGGCAAGTCAGGGGGCGGTATGGTAACTGTTACCGTCAACGGACATGGACACCTTGTCTCCGTTAATATCGAACCGTCCCTCTGCTCCCCTGACGATGTAGAGCTACTCGAAGACCTGATCGTTACCGCGGCGAAAGAGGCATCTGCGGTTGCTCAGTCGGAGCAAGAGAAGGGAATGGAGAAGATTACAGGAACCCTCGAAGGGCTGAACCTCCCTCCCGGTCTCTTTTAGTACCGCCCTCGTCCCCTCCTTAGAACACCCCTCGCCTAGGTATGGGCGAGGGGTGATTTGGTTCTGTTCGGGGGGTAGGAAACACTGCTGTTCACCTTAACAGGCTACTACGCTAGAATTGGTTCGATAACATGACCATGCACATCGGTCAGGCGGCGTTGTATTCCGTTATGGTAGTAGGTCAACCGCTTGTGGTCTAAGCCTAGCAGGTTTAGGACGGTAGCGTGGTAGTCGTAGACCTCAACGGGATTCTCTCCAGTGGAGTAGCCAATCTCATCCGAGCTTCCATACGAGACACCGTGTTTTAGCCCCGCTCCTGCCATCCACATTGTGAAGGCGTTGGGGTGGTGGTCTCGCCCGCGTGTGCCAATTCCTTGTGTTATGGGGGTGCGCCCAAACTCTGTCATCCAGAGTATCAACGTATCGTCCAACATTCCTCGCGCTTTGAGGTCTTTTAGAAGCCCCGCAATCGGCTTATCCATGACCGCTGCCTGTTTCGTATGGTTCTCCACTACGTCCTCATGACCGTCCCAGTTGATGCGGGGGCTGCCGAACGCGCCGCCGTGTATCACCTGTACAAATCGGACTCCACGCTCCAAAAGCCGACGTGCTAGTAGGCAGTTACGCCCGAACCCCGCCGTAATGGAGTTATCTAGCCCATAGAGATTTTTGGTGGTTTCACTCTCCATATCAAAGCCGATCACTTCAGGAATGCTCGTCTGCATCTGCGCCGCCAACTCGTAGGCACGGATACGTGCAGAGAGCGTGCTGTCGCCCGGGTTCTGGCGTAAAAACTCTCTGTTCAAGCCGCTTAGAAACTCCATTTCAGAGCGACGTTGTTTGTTCGTAACTCCCGCAGGAGTGAAGAGATCGGGTATAGGCTCCTTCCCATTACCGAATGCAACCCCCTGATGCGTGGCGGGCAGAAACCCATTCGTCCAGTTTATGGCTCCCCCCGCAGGAAGCCCACGAGGGTCGGGAAGCACTACAAAGGTCGGCAGGTTTTGATTTGTGCTACCTAAACCGTAGGAGAGCCATGCCCCCAAACAGGGGAAACCGTTCATGGTAAAGCCCGAATTCATGAAAAAAGTTGCCGGTGTGTGATTTGAGCTCTTCGAGGAAAGGGAGTGTATGAAGGTGAGGTCATCTACGCACTCGGCGAGGTGCGGCAGGAGAGAGCTGACCCATTTTCCGCTCTGCCCATGTTTGCGAAACTCGAAAGGGCTTTTCATTAGCGTGCCGGGCTGACCGAAGAAGGTATCTATCTTCCCTTTATTCGTTACCGACTCTCCGTTGTGCTTCTCTAGATCGGGCTTATAATCGAAGGTGTCGACATGGCTGACACCGCCCATGCAGAATATCTGAATCACCCGTTTCGCTTTTGGGGGGAAGTGGGTTCTCTGTGTCTGCTCACTACGGTTCGTCTGCTGTGCTCCTGCCTCCTCGTTCAAAAGGCAGGCAAGCGCGACCGCACCCAGCCCGCCGGCAGAGTTGGCTAGTAGATCGCGGCGTGAAATTTGCGGTGGTTTATTGTCCATAGCTCCCTCATAACTATCGAATGTAGAGAAACTCGCTCGAATTCA
>JAPLCR010000343.1 GCA_026392135.1 Armatimonadota bacterium | reverse complement strand
CACAAAAACTCTGTGGGGCAGTAAATAGGATATACTGCCAATTCTCATCGTCAGGCTTGCCAAACCACTCCGTATATTGTGAATAAGCGAAGTTGGCATAGGCTAAGTAATCGTCTTCCAAATCTGAAATAGTATCCCAGTTCACAATTCACTTTAGTTTCCGGTAAAAATATGTAGATATAATACGGGTTACGACATCAGGCATCTTCTGAGGTAGAGTTAAGTCGCGAAACAAATCCTCTTCCCGGAGCGCCTGATGTCTACTCTAGTCTACCGTATAATGCCTCTGTTCACGCAAGTCCTAAAAGGAGTTCCCGTAGGAACCAACTTGGGTCTCTTGCATCTTCTGTTCGCCTTGATTTCAGGTCGGTTCGTTCCTTCACGCGGGGCGACGTTTCCCGCTCTTTCGGATATCGGGCTGTCCCCGGAGGCGGTTCACCGCGCCTCCGCCGCTCTGCGCGCGGGACGCTTCGCTATCGCGACGCTCCTCTCCAACTGGCAACGCCTTGTGCAGAAGGAGGGGCGGTTTCAGGCACATGAACACGAGGGCGTTCGTCCTGTCGCTTGCGACCTCACCGCGTTCTATCGTCCCCATTTGCAGGGGCTCACGAGCAAACACTACAACTCGGTAGCGGGCAAAGCGCTTCCCGCTCTCGTCTTCGGTCTCTGCGTTCGCGTCGGTTCTGTCGGCAAGCAACGGCTCGGTCTTCCCTGCCTCATCCTGCGCGGAGGGGAGCAGGAGAGCGACGAGACGCTCCAGAACCGGCTCCTCGTAGAAGCGGCGAAACATCTCAAAACCGGCGAAGCGCTGGTTGCGGACGCAGGTTTTGACCTTGCCACGATGCTTCTGTTAGAGAAACCCTTCGTGATACGCCTCGCCAAGAACGCGACAGCGCGACGCAACTACCTGCCTCCCTATTGCGGAAGGGGGAGGCATCCTGAGTATGGCGTGACGGTGCGTCCTCTCTCTCGCACTTATGAAGAACACGCCATAGAAGCGACAAAACCGGACAAGGTGGCGAAATGGAAGTATAAGGGACGCTCTCTCGTCGCGCATATCTGGGAAGGCGTTGTCGCGTCGGACGCAAAGCCGGGAGCTTCGACCTTTCGGATAGTTGCAATCTACGACCCGCGCTACCAGCAACCGCTTCTGTTGGCGACGAACCTGTCCGTTTCAGCGGAGGCGGTCTGGTCTCTGTACAAAGACCGTTGGCCCGTAGAGCAGGTGGCTCTCGCGGGAAAGCCGATGCTCGGTTGCGAACGCGCCTATGTCTTTGGCGCGGAGAGCCGCTACCGCTTGCCGGAACTCGCCCTGCTCTGCGGGAACATCCTGTCCTATCTCGCGGCGACGGCGGCTCCGCTAGCGACTGGGTTTTGGGATAGGGCGGCGAGACCTACTTGCGGGAGGCTCAGGCGCACCCTAGCAAAGATGAGTTTCTCAAACTTGCCCGAACCCCTTGGACAAATCCGAAAAAAGAACAGCGTCACTGCCCATCTTACCACCGGAGTCACCGCCCACCGAAGGCGGAAGCGGAACTCAGAGCAAATTCAAGACCAAAATGCACTCGGATTTACCGGAAACTAAAGACTCTTCGCCATCCCAAATGTAGGTAGTGACGGTTCCACCTGACTCTATCCCGCTAATGCACTCCCCGTCCGCGTTCGCCACTCCCGCCATCCACAGCAAGGTGTTGTACGAGTAGACCGTCACGTCAGGTCTCCCTCATGAAGAGTAAAAGATTCACCTCCCGATTACAAATCCCTCTCGACAGTAAGCAGGAAAAACAACACAAGACGGTGAAGAAAAACCTCAGTTCAGCGCGTAGTATTACCACGCACTGCGATACTCTACTTTGGAGGATACTATGACCGCACTAAAGGTCTCCCGCGCCCTGATGAGTGGGCTTCTCGCTACCCTACTCCTGACCACAGGCTCTCAAGTCCGCGCACAGTGGGAGCATGACGAAAAGACAGAAGCCCCTGCCGCAGAAAAAGAGTTAAAGCCCAAAAAGGCACCGCGCAAAGCCATAAGGCTTATTGACGGCAAAAGCACAAACGCATGGACACAGCGCGGTTCCAATGCCCCCTGCGGATGGAAAATGTTACCCGACGGCGCACTCCTCGTAACGGCAGGCTTATCCGACATTATTACCAACGAGAAGTTTCGTGACTTCCAAATCCATGTCGAGTTCAAAATACCGCTCATGCCAAAAGAGCAAGGACAAGGTCGAGGGAATAGCGGAGTCTACCTACACGGTCTCTACGAAATACAGGTACTAGATGCTTACAATAACGAGACCTACAAAGCAGGCGGATGCGGTTCGATTTACGAGCAGAAAGACCCCGACGTAAACGCCTGTAAGCCCCCGGAGCACTGGCAGGCTTACGACATCACATTCCGCGCCCCACGCTTCAGCACAGATGGCAAGATGACTGAAAAGCCTCGCGTCACGGTGATATGGAACGGCGTGAAAGTCCATGACAACATAGAGATTGAACACCCAACCCGCGCCAGCCTTGAGGGTCCAATGACGGCGGAAGGGCCCATCATGCTACAAAATCACGGCACTCCAGTACAGTTTCGCAATGTCTGGATAGTACCAAAGAAAAGCAAGTAGCCCCATGAAAAAGAGAGTAAGGAGCCGTTTGCAGGTATTAGGGTTGGCACTACTCGTCTTATCGGGCTGCTTCTCGCTCTCGCGCCAACAGCCCGTCACAGCACAGAACGACCCCGCAAGTAAGCGTGTTACCACCGTCAAGACAGGCTTGGAGGTCTGGATACAGCGCAACTACGCCCCCCTACAGGGTAAACGCGTCGGTCTGGTCACAAATCCAACAGGAATCGCCTCGGACTATCGTACCAACATAGACCTCCTCGCCAACGCAAAAGGGATAAAGTTAGTCGCGCTGTTCGCACCAGAGCATGGTGTCAGAGGGGATGCACTCGCAGGAGAAGAGGTCGGAAACGCCCACGACCCAGTAACAGGGCTTCCCGTCTACACACTCTACGGCAAAACCCGCAAGCCCACCCCCTCCATGCTCCGCAACCTAGATGTACTCGTCTTCGATATTCAAGACATCGGCTCCCGCTCCTACACCTACATCAGCACACTAGGGCTATGTATGGAAGCCGCGGCGGAAAACAATATCACACTCTGCGTACTAGACCGCCCGAATCCGATAGGCGGAAACCGAGTCGAAGGAAACATCCCGCCTCCCGAATATCGCTCGTTTGTGGGGAAATACCCCACCCCCTACGCGCACGGCTTAACCCTTGGCGAGTTCGCACAGATGGCGAACGGCGAGGGTTGGCTTGGTGGGAAGCACTGCAACCTCGTTGTTATTCCAATGGAGGGCTGGAAGCGCAACATGAGATGGGCACAAACAGGACTCCCTTGGGTCTTGACAAGCCCCCATATCCCGCACGCAGAAACTGCTCTCTACTACGCCGCAACAGGCATTATGGGAGAGCAGCCCACCCTGAATATCGGAGTAGGCTATACCCTTCCCTTCGAGTTAGCGGGTGCGCCGAATCTCTCCGCGTTTCAGATGGCACAGGAGTTGAACGGGCGCAAGCTCCAAGGTGTGCTGTTCCGCCCCATGTACTGGCACCCCTTCTATGCCGCCTACACAAACAAAACCTGCGGAGGTGTTCAGATACACGTTACCGACTCCAACAAAGTGGAGCTAACGCGCCTGAATTTTGAACTGATGGACGCGGCGCGAAAACTTGCGCCTAGCCTGAACTTCTTTCCTGCGGGGCGTGAGGAGATGTTTGATAAGGTGTGCGGCACGAATCAGGTAAGAAAAATGTTTCAACAAGGCAAATCGTCTGCGGAAATCTGGCAAGTTTGGAATGCAGGCTCAGCGAAATTTCGTCGGCAACGCGAAAAATATCTCATTTACCCCTAAAACCCTACCCCAAAACGCTGTAAGAGGAGAGGGAACTCCCTCTCCTCTTACAAGCAGCACTCGCCTAGAGAAAACTCACTCGCCTCCATCACACATCTGGACAATACCAGTACGTGCGCCATCTCCGCCAAATAGCTGGATAGAGGCGGCAAGCCCTCCAACGGTTTTCCCACCTTTTTGAACCGCGGGAAGTAGCAGAGCAGTGAACATACCATCACCGGGAACAGCAAGCCCTAGCGGTGCGCCAGTTTTAGGCTCCACGAGCTGTAACGAGCCGCCCACATAGGTAAGAGCAAACGAGATAAGCAAATTGCCACTGGCAGGAGGGTCGAGTTTCAGCTCTGCAGAGTGCCCCTGAGCATCGGAGAGAACAAGGCGGAAGGGAACCCTCGCTTTTTTTACCGCAGGAAGCAGAAGCCCGATAAGTGCCCGCTCCCCATCTTGAAGTTGAAGAGGACCTCCCGATTTGAATATCATTGAGTGTGATTCAGCACTCGTAGTAGACTGAGCTTGAGCAGAACGAATAGAACCCGTCGTCCAAACCCCTATTCCCACAACAGCACCCAACGAGGCTAGCCCAAATAGTAGGCTACGTTTTAACATATTTTGCATTGTCTTCTCCTTCCCCAGATAAGGGGGTGTTGCGATGCATACGAGACGAATAGGCAAGACATATTCTTTGAGAATAGTGTCTCCCCTGATAAACTGTTCCACAAAAAAAGCGTTCCTAACGCTCCTAATTCTACTAGAACAGTTTACTATAACGCGAATTTTTGCAAAGACGTTGTGAAATACGTCACACTCTGCGACGCTCAAGTAGCATCCTGCCCCCAAAAAGCCCGCTCTACTTTTCAGGAAACGGGGCTATTGAGGTATTAGGGGGGTGTCTACTACCAGTGAACTTCTGTATCGTCGTACAGTGTCTGAATGTAGTTCAGCTGACCGTCGTGGTACATAAGGTGTACGGAGGGCAACTCCGCAATTCCGAAGAGGGTCATTGGGCGACCAAACGGAAACTCCGTCGTCTCTCCCCATTTCGCGTCATCACTATTAAGGTGCGCCTCGCGCTCTTCGGGGGAGAGGCGGTCGGGTGGAACCAGCGTCTTCAGGTACTGAGAGCAACGTTGATTGACGTGAGCGCACTCCGCTACGATGTTCAGCGGCGTGCGTCCCGCGCCGCCGGGCGATACATTCCGCTTCTCTACAGGAATCGCATTTAGGTCGTTGGCGACCAAGCCTTTTATACGCGCCAACATCCCTTTGAGGTGGGCTTTCGGGTCTAATTCTGACAATGTGTTTCTCCTTCTAAGGTTCTACAGGAAGTCGCAGATGGGCTTCAGGCACAGGGGGCATAGCGGGCGCAGGAAGTGTCTGATACCAGTAGGCGACAGAACTCCAGTCGTCGCTACGGGCGTTCGCGTGTCCGTGTTCGATGGTCACTCGAATTGAGTTCTGAAAAACAATAGGATCAGGGATATGCCAGCGATAGCAGGTCGTTTTGCCGCGCCACATATCGCCTTGCGGGTTGTCGGGTTCAAAGACACTCACGCCATGATAGAGTCCGTCGGGGATGTGTTGCATCCCGTAGGCGTGCCCGAAATAGTCTTCGGTTCCCGTTCCATTGATAGTTGGCTCTATGTCGCCGTCGATGTATATCATGTCGTCGCCCTCGCCCCACCAACTCCCCGTCTGATTATGTATAGAGACGTTGCAACCGATGTAGTGTCCGCGCCCTGTGGTCTCCAAAAGGACGTAGTTACCTGCTCCATCAAGGTTGGGCGTACTGTCTACGGGGTCGCCATGATTGGGCGTGAATGGGTCTTTCCAACCATCCGTTAGACACTCGCGGCGGAAGTGAGCGTGAAAGTAGAGCAGGTCTTTATCCAACTTGCCGGGGTCGTACTCCTCGTAATCCACATAGAAGTAGACGATTCCTATTCCGTCTCCATCATTTAGAACCTCGATACGCGCCCGCTTCTGAAAGGGCATAGGGAGCCAGCAGTTGAAGGCGGTGGTGTTGTGGGTCTTGCTATAGGGGTCTTCCTGCCCGGTCATGTCCATCGCGATACTCTGCCAACGGCGATTCAAGCCGTGCCCGCACCCGAAAAAGTCTCCAATAGGCGCGTCCACGCTCGGAACCTCCTCATCGTCCCAGAAGATACGTATTCGCACGCGCCGCGTCCAGTGGGCAATACCGTTCTTCGCGCCGCTCGTCATCCAGATATGCGTGATGACACCGGGTCCAGATATGTCGGCGATGGTCTTCGCTTCGCCCGGCTCAATGGGCCAGCTGTCGCGGTTACCGCCTGTTTTATCCCATGAACTGACTCGCCTTGTTCGGCAGTTGCGTGGCGACATGAGGTCGCGTAAAATACCCTGCATAGTGTTCACTCTCCTTCTTTAGAGATGGGTTAGGGACTCTACACCCCTTTTGCGCCCTTCGCCTTCTCTGGCGCGGCTTTGGGTTGAGGTTTGGCGGGCAGGTCGGGCATTTTGAACGGGTCTATAGGTTTGCCTTCAAGGGCTTTCTGCACGTTCTCAGAAGAGAGCAGAAGCGGGCGCAGCGTCTTTATCTGTGTCGACGAAAGGTCTTTCGACGCGAGAGTCAGGCGCGACTTCGCCTCCCATGTTGGAGATGCGGCGAAGTAGCCTTCGGGAGTCACAGCTATCCAGTCCTGCTTATCTGTTTTCGGGGCAGGATACCATGAGGCGAGGTAGAGGCGCAATCGGTAGCTCTCTTTTTGCCAAATTCGCACCAGACCATCCGCCCCTGCCGCCGCAATAGACTTTCCGTCAGGGCTAATAGCGACGCTGTAAAGCCAGTCGCTATCCCCCTCAAAAGCCTGATGGTAGCTCCCATTCTCCGCGTTCCAGTATCGCGCCTTTCCCTCTCCATCCGCCGCCACAAAGAACTTCCCATCTTTGCTAAGGACTATTTCGTTGACGGGTTTGTTGAGAACATTGGTATTACGGAAGTTGTTTCC
Source organism: Armatimonadota bacterium (assembly GCA_026392135.1). Taxonomy (GTDB): domain Bacteria; phylum Armatimonadota; class Chthonomonadetes; order Chthonomonadales; family Chthonomonadaceae; genus CAIJLM01. The sequence continues at coordinate 3,220 of JAPLCR010000343.1, read as the reverse complement.
ATCGTCGGCGTTCCACCAGCGCATCGTACTGTCTATACCTGCGGCGATAATCGTCTTCCCGTCGAGGCTAAGAGCGAGCGCGTAGATGGCTTCCGTAGAGCCGGTAAAAGAGCGGACGAGTTTACCGTGAGGGTATTTCCATCTGGTGAAAAGCAGACCCGCGACACCGCGTCCGAATGCTCCTTGAGGGCTTGCAACTCCTTGCCGTTGGAAGCGTCCCATATTCGGGCGGTCTTATCGTGGCTTCCTGTAGCGAGGAGTTTGCCGTCCTTGCTCCATGCCACAGAGTAGAGCATATCGGTATGCCCCGCCAGCGTGGGTTCGATATACTTTTGAGCCTTGACATCGTAGAGCCTTACCTCCCCGCTAACTCCGGGCTGTCCGCAAGCGATTGCGATAACCTGACCATCAGGGCGAAATGCAACAGACTGCGCCGCGCCCTTTACTTCGGTTAGGCACGCAATGGGCTTCGCAGTCTTCGTATCCCAGAGTGTGACAGCGTGGTAGGTTCCCACTGCGAGCAGGCTTCCGTCGGGGCTATACGCGAGAGCGGTGATAGCGGGAAGAGGTCCCACCTTCAGGGCGGTAGCGAGAGTGGCGTTGGAGGGTGTGGTCTTTTCGCGCATATCGGCGGTAGGCGTGATTTTCGTCTGAACAATCACATCCTGTAGCCCTACATTTACGGGGAGCGGTTCGAGCGTCGCTTTGGCTACTACTAGGCTCTCTTTGGAGAGGTCGCCCGTCGCCGCGCCGCTATCTATCCACTGCTTCACGAGCGCGATTTGCTCTTTGGAGAGAGGCGGACCGCCTCTCGGCATAAGGAGTGTGGGACTGGTAACAGAGAGCCGCTTGAAAAGCGCACTCTCTGCGCTTTTCCCGCTCACGAAGGGCGACTTTCCTTTTATCCCCTCTTTCAGACCCGCGAAAGTGTCGAGCACCAGCCCCCCAGAAAGCGCGGGGTTCTTGAGCGCTTCGCGGTTATGACATACAATGCACCTATCCTTGAGCAGGGGCTTTATATCTTTGATGTAGGTGAGCGTCGGGCTTTTGGCAGGCGGTTGACTCAGCGCTTCTACGCGGAAGCCGACGCAGAGCAATAGAGAGAACGCGAGAGGAAGAAGATACTTTTCGTGTGACATTGAGACCTCGATAGGCGTAAGTGGAGATATTGAGTAGACACCTATTAGGTTCTGATTGTCGCGGCTATTTTCCTCTTTTTGTTTTGGGGGTGCATGGCTAATCTTTCTACACTAATGAATCACACGCGGGATAACGTCAGATGTTGCTACGTAATTACGGATATGTGTATCGGTGCTGATTAATGGACATTCGAGAACCATTGCAGAAGCCAGTATAATTTTGTCATGGAGGTCATGACCTATCATAACACCGTCTAACTGAACAAGATGTTCCATTACTTCATCATCAATCGGTCTGATTTCAAAGTTAGGCGATTCGGTAATTTTGAAGAAAACCTCATAGTAGAACGCCTTTGCAAATTCCTCATTATTCAGCCATTTAGCATAGATTTCAACAAATACGATAGAAGGAACACTGATGAGTATCTCTGGTGAACCTGAAAAAGCCGCGTCAAGAATGGACGTTGCTTCTGCTGACAAGAGAACTGTTTGGTGAAAAAGTACATGGAAGTAACGAATGAGGCAATTGGTATCAATAACGAATAGCTGTTTCATATTTGTATTGCCCTAGATTCGAAAACAGTTCGACCATGTCTTCCTCAAGAGCGTCTCGATTATTGCTGTCTTGAGGAGGGCGTAGTTGTCTTATCATAAAAGAGATGAAAGTAGCATCCAGTTCTTGGATATTTACCCACATTATATTTTTCATCTCATAAACGGCTCTTATTATGGAAAAGCATTCACCACTACTAATACCGTCCTGAACTTTACGATCCAAAATCTGACAGAGGAGATATGTGCTTATGCCCAACTCCTCTTGCCAATAGTATGCTTCTTCAACACGAGGACGAAAAGAGTTATCAGGAATTGCACTATTTGACATCCTATGTTCAATAAGATGTTTCAACTCGTCTTTGTTCACGCTGTAGAACATATTATCTACAATCCCTGTGCTTTTCCGAGCAAATCGATTGACGCTGAATTCTCAAGAGCAGGTGAGGGTCTGTCCAAATCACCAAAAGACGTTTCCTTCTCCGCAGTGACAAATGCATCGTCAATGGTTGTCCTACCCTCCTCCGTCGCCGCTTTATCCAGTAGTTCGTATGCAATTTTCAAAATACGAGCCGCATTGTATTCTGAGAGTTCGCCTATCTTGGTTAAAGCTTCCTCAGTGAACGGGTGAATGTCAGAATGTTCTTGGTCGGCGTTAATCCTATATTCAAAAAGGTATTTGCGGATAAGTAGCTTGGTATGTTCCCTACTTAACTTGACAAACGGAATAACGTGCTTCGAAGGTATTTGCGGAGAGATAGGAGCGCGGTTTTCCATGCCCGACTCAGCCCAAGATTCACTTATCAGACGCTGTACCCCAGCATGCAGTACTAATATAATGTTGTAAAATCCCAACTTGGCGCTAGAGTACAGACCATCAAATAGACACGTACGCAACTCTAACGCGAAATCTCGCTTTTGCCGAGCACTTTGGTAGTCCGGTATGCGTTCAAAATCGTCAACAAGAGCGTATACGCCAGTAAATCCAGCCGCCCTGAACAATTGAACAATATGCGTAAAAACAAAATCCAACCGTTCCTTATCACGCCGCAAAGACAACTTGAAATAATAATCCTTGAAGTCCTCTTTCGTCACTAATTCACCCCCGAACAACCCTTTTTGCCCTTTGAAAAGCGGGAAATCAGCAGGTAATTGTTGAAACAAGGCGTTTTTCGAGATGTGTTCCGTTATCTCTCCTATGTCAATACTTTGGGACTTATACCAATCAATATCGCTAAGGTCTTGGGTTATTTGTTTCTCATCAACATCGCCAGCAAAGAACACTTTCATCGGATAAAGAGCATTAATAGCCTCTAATCGTAAAACGGTAAGGCTATGGTCAATTATGTTGGACCTAAAAATTGCGGAAAAGAACAAGTCAACAAAACTGGAAAAGGTTTTTGTTCTGCCACCTGATTCTGGCTCAATATACACTGCGAAACACTTGTTCACGTCATCGGAAATGTCTAAACAGTACTCCTTATTGATATTCTGTAGCAGATTAACTAAGAATGCAGATTTTCCGTTGC